>CALBRU010000202.1 GCA_937927695.1 uncultured Thiomonas sp.
CGCGATTTCGCTACCGGTGCCGATCAGGATCGCTTGCGGCTTGCCCTGCGGGGCATAGCGCAAGGCCCAGGCGACCAGCGCCCGGTAGCGCGGCACGGCAGCTTCAGTGCGATGCAAGTCGGTCTTCTGACGATGGGCGTAGAACAAGGGCGCGAGCGCCTCGCGAGCGCTGCCCCACGACAGGCCATAGAGCGGCCCGCGCGCCAATCGGGCGATGAGGGCGCTTTTCACCAGTCCTTGCAAATCAATCACGACGTCATAGGTTTCGGCGCGCAAACCGGCCTTCCACTCCCGGCACTCCTGCCGGGTCTGTCCGCGCCAGAATTGCTTGCGCCAGCGTCGCAGCGCCAGCGGAATCGCTCGCCTTACCCCGGGATGGGCGCGCACGATGTCGGCGTAGGCCTCCTCGACCAGCCAGTCGATCTGCGCCCCGGGATGCGCGGTCAGGATGTCGTGCACCACCGGCAGCGCGTGCACCACATCGCCCATCGAGCTGGTCTTGACGATCAGCACGCGCATGGGCGGTGTGGATGGATTCAATACCGTGGTCAAAATGGCAGTTTCAAAGAAGCATCGAGCGCCAGCAGCGCGGCGCGGAACTCGGTCTGCACCCGCGCCAGCGCCGCTGCGTCGACGCCTTCGAAACGCAGCACCACACAGGGCGTGGTGTTGGAGGGCCGCGCCAGGCCGAAGCCATCGGCATAGTCGGCGCGCACGCCGTCGATGGTGGAAATGTTCAAAGCGCCCGGAAATCGGCCTTCACGCTGCAATCGGTCGCACAGCGTGAAATTGGCACCCTCGGCCGTCTCTAGCTTCAGCTCCGGTGTGGAAACAGAATCCGGCAGGGCTTCGAGCACGGCACCCGCATTCTCGGAGCGGGAAAGAATTTCCAGCAGCCGGGCCGCGCCATACTGCGCATCGTCGAAGCCGTACCAGCGATCCTTGAAAAAAATGTGGCCGCTCATCTCGCCAGCCAGCGGGGCGTCGATTTCCTTCATCTTGGCCTTGACCAGCGAATGCCCGGTGCGTCCCATCACCGGCTCGCCGCCGTGACGCCGCACCCAGGCCGGCAACTGCGCGGTGCATTTCACATCAAACAAAATGGGCGCGCCGGGATGGCGCTCCAGCACATCGGCGGCGTAGAGCATGAGCTGCCGGTCGGGCCAGATGACGGCCCCACTGGGCGTGACCACGCCGAGACGGTCGCCGTCGCCATCAAACGCCAGGCCGAGTTCGGCGCCGGTGTCGCGCACGGTGCGGATGAGATCTTCGAGGTTGTGCGGATCAGCGGGGTCGGGGTGATGGTTGGGAAACCTGCCATCGACCTCGCAAAACAACTCCACTACCTCGCAGCCCAGGCTGCGCAACAACCGCGGCGCAAAAGCGCCTGAAACGCCGTTGCCGCAATCGACCACCACTTTCATCGGCCGCGCCAGCTTGATGTCGCCTTCGATGCGGCCCAGATAGTCCTCGACGATGGAGGCCTGCCGCGCGCTGCCCTGTCCTTGTGCGAAGGCTTCGCTGCGGGTCAGCGCCAGCAATTCCTGAATCTGCTCGCCGAACAGGGCATTGCCGCCGAGCACCATTTTCAAACCGTTGTACTCGGGCGGATTGTGGCTGCCGGTGATCTGAATGCCGCTGACCACCGGCGTGGTGGCGCAGGCGTAATACAGCATCGGCGTGGCGTTCATGCCCAGGTCGATCACGTCCACGCCCCCGGCGCGCAAGCCTTCGCTGAGCGCCTGCGCCAGCGCCGGGCCAGACAGACGCCCGTCGCGGCTGATGTTCACCGCCGTCTCGCCATTGCGCCGCGCCAGCGTGGCGAAGGCCTGGCCGATCGCGCGACAGGCGTCTTCGGTCAGCGTTTTGCCAACGACGCCGCGGATGTCGTAGGCCTTGAAAATCGTGGGATCAAGCTGCGCCATGCGGGGCTCCGGTGGGATGCATTGTCGAGAAGAGCGCGCAAGCGTCAACTTGCGTCATTACGATGATGCGTTTGGTAAACCACGCATTTTAGGGAGAGGCTTTGGCAACGTACTTGATCGGCGATGTGCAAGGCTGCGCCGACGCCTTCGACGCCCTGCTCGACGCGCTGCAGTTCGACCCGGCGCGCGACCGGCTCATCGTGCTGGGCGATCTGGTCAACCGCGGCCCGCAGTCGCTCGCCAGCATGGAGCGGCTGATGGCGCTGGGCGACAGCGCGCAATGTCTGCTGGGCAATCACGACCTGCATCTGCTCGCGGTGGCGCATGGCGTGCGCAAGGCGCACCGCAGCGACACGTTGGATGACATTCTCCAGTCGCCTCGGCGCGAGGCGCTGATCGACTGGGTGCGCCGCCGCCCGCTGGCGCTGATGGAGCGTGGCTGGCTGCTGGTGCACGCCGGGGTGTTGCCGCAATGGTCGGCCGACAAAACCCTGCAACTGGCCGCCGAGGTGGAGCGCCGGTTGCGCGCGCCCGATTACGTCGATTTCCTGCGGGTCATGTTCGGCAACCAGCCCGACGAATGGAGCGAGAGCCTGGCGGGTTTCGACCGTCTGCGCATCGTGGTCAACACCCTCACCCGAGCCCGTTTTCTGCAGGCCAGCGGCCCGCACGCCGGGCGGCTGGACTTTCACAACAAGCAGGCCAGCGCCAACGGCGCCTCTTCCGAACTCCTGCCCTGGTTCGCCCTGCCGCAGCGCGAGACCGCGCAGACCCCCATCGCCTTCGGCCATTGGTCCACCCTCGGTCTGCGCTGGGAACACAACGCGCTGTGTCTGGACAGCGGCTGCCTGTGGGGCGGGGCGCTCAGCGCATTGAAGCTGCCGCCCGCGGGTCAGCCTTGGCTGGACATCACCCAGATCCCCTGCACCCGCAGCCTGGAGCCCATGACAGACTGACATCGACCTGACTGTTGATCTCTGTGCTTTCCCGCTGGCCCGCCTCAGCCGTGCGGGCTAAAGTTGGCGCACAACAACATCAGGAGACTTCGATGCCCATCAGCCACCCCGGCGCCCATGCCGGTTTTATGCAGGCGCGCGACCTGCTGCAGCGCCACCGCACCGACTACGCCCGCGCCTACGCCGAATTCCGCTGGCCCGCGCTCGACCGCTTCAACTGGGCGCTCGACTACTTCGATCCCATGGCCCAAGGCAATGACGCGACTGCGCTGTGGATCGTGGAAGAAGACGGCAGCGAGGCGCGCTACAGCTTTGCCGACATGGCGCAGCGCTCGGCGCGCATGGCCAACTTCCTGCGCGCGGGCGGCGTGGCGCGCGGCGACCGCGTGCTGCTCATGCTGCCCAACTGCGTCGAGTTGTGGGACGCCATGCTCGCCTGCATCAAGCTCGGCGCGGTGATGATTCCCGCCACCACCCTGCTCACCCCCACCGACCTCCAAGACCGGATCGCCCGCGGCGGCGTGCGGCATGTGATCTGCCTGCCGGCCGACACCGCCAAATTCCACGACCTGCCGCAAACCGTCTGGACGCAGGTGCAAGGCCGCTTCACCGCGGGCAGCGCGCCCGCCGGGTGGACCGCACTGGCCGGGGCGCAAACAGCGGCCGCCGACTTCGCACCCGAGGCCGACACCCACGCCACCGATCCGCTGCTGCTCTATTTCACCTCCGGCACTACCTCCAAGCCCAAGCTGGTGCTGCACACCCATCAAAGCTATCCCGTGGGCACGCTGGCCACGATGTACTGGATCGGCCTGCAGCCCGGCGATGTGCACTGGAACATCAGTTCTCCCGGCTGGGCCAAGCACGCGTGGAGCAGCTTCTTCGCCCCGTGGAATGCGGGCGCAGCCATCTTTGCCTTCAACCAGAGCCGCTTCAATGCCGCCGCCACGCTGGCCACGCTGTCGCGCTGCGGTGTCACCACCCTGTGCGCACCGCCCACGGTGTGGCGCATGCTCATTCAGGAGGATTTGAAGCGCTATCCGGTCAAACTGCGCGAACTGGTCGGCGCTGGCGAGCCGCTCAACCCGGAAGTGATCGAGCGCGTACGCGCCGCCTGGGACATCACTATCCGCGATGGCTACGGCCAGACCGAGACCTGCGCGCTCATCGGCAACAGCCCCGGCCAGCCGCTCAAACCCGGCGCGATGGGCCGGCCCATGCCGGGCTACCGCATCCGCCTGGTCGACATCGACGGCAACCCAGCGCAAGGAAACGCCGGGCCGCCCCAAGTTTCCTTGACCCCCTCGGGGGGCGGGCCGGGCGAAGCACGGCCCTGGGGGCCCCCGGCAGAAGGCGAAGTCTGCGTCGAGACCGATCCGCGCCCCACCGGCTTGCTGGTCGAATACGCGGGCGACGCCGAGAAAACCGCGCAGGTCATGCACGACGGCCTCTATCACACCGGCGATGTGGCGCAGCGCGATGCCGACGGCTATTACACCTTCGTCGGCCGCACCGACGATGTGTTCAAGTCCTCCGACTACCGCATCAGCCCATTCGAACTGGAAAGTCTGCTGATCGAACATCCCGCCGTGGCCGAGGCCGCCGTGGTGCCCTGCCCCGACGCCCTGCGCCTGACCATCCCCAAGGCCTTCGTGTCATGCCGCGTCGGCTTTACGCCCAGCGCCGAACTGGCCCGCGACATTCTGCAATTCGTGCGCGACCGCGCCGCGCCCTACAAGCGCATCCGCCGCATCGAGTTCTTTGAGCTGCCCAAGACCATCTCCGGCAAGATCCGCCGCGTGGAACTACGCAAGATCGAAACCGACCGCGCGGCGGGCGTGCGTGGCGAACTGGAGTTTTACGAGGACGATCTCCCGGCCTGAAAGCGCCGCGCTGCGTCTCTAACTTCGTTTCTAAAATCGTGGCCTTGCTCACCAACAAGGCCACCCCATGATCCACAACGAACTCGACGTCCTGACCGAACTGGTACCGCTGGGCAACGGCCTGAAGGTCATCGAACTGGGTTGCGGCAGCGCCCGGCTGCTCACCGAGCTGCTGCAGCGCTGCCCGGCCTGCGAAGCGCTGGCGCTGGAAGTCGATGCTGTGCAGCACGCCAAGAATCTGGCGCGCCATCCCGATGCGCTCAAAGGCCGGCTGCGTTTTGTGCAGGAGAGCGCCACGGCCATACCGGCCGCGGACAGCGACTTCGATCTGGCGCTCATGCTCAAGTCGCTGCATCACATTCCGCAAGAGGCCATGCAGACCGCACTGGCCGAAACCTGGCGCGTGCTGCGCCCGGACGGCTGGCTCTACGTCTCGGAGCCCGTCTACGACGGCGCGCTCAACGACATCGTCAAGCTCTACAACGATGAAGGCCCGGTGCGCGCCGCAGCGCAGGCCGCACTCGACCAGGCCCTCTCAACCGGACAATGGCAGCAGACCGCCGAGCACCGCTTCGACATGCCCGCGCACTTCCCCAACTGGGAGTCTTTCGAGCAGCGCATGCTCTACCCCAGCTTCGCCGATCATCAGATCACCGACGATTTGCGGCAGCGTGTCAAGGCCGCCTTCGACCCGCATTGCGGCGCCGACGGCGCGCATTTCACCCGGCCGATGCACGTGCGCTT
>CALBRU010000203.1 GCA_937927695.1 uncultured Thiomonas sp.
CTGCACCGCGGACAGGTCGATATTGCGCTGGCTTTGGTGATCGAGCAGACGGCCGGGAGTGGCCACGACGATGTCCATGCCGCGCGCCAGGGCGTTGATCTGCGGCTGCATGCCCACGCCGCCATACATCGCCATGCTGTGCAGCTTGAGGTGGCGGCCGTAGGCGGCAAGGTTTTCATGCACCTGCGCAGCCAGCTCGCGGGTGGGAGTGAGGATGAGGGCGCGGGGAATGATCTTGCCCTTGGCGTTGCGAGCGGGTTCGCCGCCGCTCAGGCGCTGCAGCATGGGCAGGGTGAAGCCCGCCGTTTTGCCGGTGCCGGTCTGCGCGGCGGCCAGCAGGTCATGGCCTGCGAGCACCACCGGAATGGCCTGGAGTTGAATGGGAGTGGGGACGGTGTAGCCTTGTTCGGCAACAGCGCGCACGAGGGGCTCGATCAAGCCCAGATCTTGAAAAGACATGTGAAAAACTTTCGGGAGCGGTGTGTGAACCGATCCAGGACTCTGCCACCGCGCTTGAAGAAGCGCGCCAGTCTGCAACAGATGGAGTGGGCCGAGAGGCTCGGCAGGAGTCAAAAGTGACTGCGGCTGGGAGACTGGACATGGCCGCTGGGCGCTATGGTAGTGGAATTCATGCTGCACTGCGTGGGCGCTGTGTCCGTGCAGCGACAATACGGCATAGCCTGCAGCCCTGCGGGTTCAATCCAGACAGATTCAGGATACAGATGGCTCAATACGTTTTCACCATGAACCGGGTCGGCAAGATCGTGCCGCCCAAGCGACAGATTCTCAAGGACGTTTCGCTGAGTTTTTTCCCCGGAGCCAAGATTGGTGTGCTCGGATTGAACGGTTCGGGCAAGTCGACCCTGCTCAAAATCATGGCGGGGGTGGATACCGACATTGAAGGCGAAGCCGTGCCAATGGCCGGTTTGCGCATCGGCTACCTGCCGCAGGAGCCGCAGCTCGATCCGGCGCAGACCGTGCGCGAGGCGGTGGAAGAAGGTCTTGGTGGCGTGCTTGCGGCGAAGAAGCGGCTTGAAGAGGTGTATGTGGAATACGGCGACGCTGATGCGGATTTCGACAAGCTGGCCGAGGAGCAGGCGCAGCTCGAAGCCATCATCGCCGCGGGCGAGGGCGACAACACCGATCTGCAGATGGAAGTGGCTGCCGATGCGCTGCGGCTGCCCGCGTGGGATGCCATCGTCGGCCCGCTGTCCGGCGGGGAAAAACGCCGCGTGGCGCTGTGCCGCCTGTTGCTCTCCAAGCCCGACATGTTGTTGCTCGATGAGCCGACCAACCACCTCGACGCCGAAAGCGTGGACTGGCTGGAACAATTTCTGCACCGCTTTCCGGGCACCGTGGTGGCCGTCACCCACGATCGCTACTTTCTCGACAACGCCGCTGAGTGGATTCTCGAACTAGACCGCGGTTCGGGCATTCCGTTCAAGGGCAATTACAGCAACTGGCTGGAGCAGAAGGAAGCGCGGCTGGAGCAGGAGTCGCGCAGCGAGGCGTCGCACCTCAAGACCATGAAACAGGAGCTCGACTGGGTGCGGCAAAACCCGAAAGGGCGCCAGTCCAAAAGCAAGGCGCGCATGGCGCGGTTCGAAGAACTGTCGAGTATCGAATACCAGAAGCGCAACGAGACCAACGAGATTTTCATTCCCGTGGCCGATCGTCTGGGCAATGAAGTCATCGAGTTCAAGAACGTGCGCAAGGCGCATGGCGAGCGGCTGTTGATCGAGAACCTGAGCTTCAAGCTTCCGCCGGGCGCCATCGTCGGCGTCATCGGCCCCAACGGCGCGGGCAAGTCCACGTTGTTCCGCATGATTGCGGGCAAGGACAAGCCCGATTCCGGCGAGATCGTCATCGGCCCCACGGTCAAGCTGGTGTACGAAGACCAGAGCCGCGAGGCGCTGCCCGACGACAAGACGGTGTGGGAGGCGATCTCCGACGGTCTGGACATCCTCAACGTCGGCAAGTTCCAGGTGCCCTCGCGCGCGTACTGCGGGCGGTTCAACTTCAAGGGCGGCGACCAGCAGAAGATCGTCGGCAACCTCTCCGGCGGCGAGCGCGGGCGGCTGCACCTGGCCAAGACGTTGATCTCCGGCGGCAATGTGCTGCTGCTCGACGAGCCGTCCAACGACCTCGATGTGGAAACGCTGCGCGCGCTCGAGGACGCGCTGCTGGAGTTCGCGGGCTGCATCATGGTGTCGAGCCACGACCGCTGGTTTCTCGACCGCATCGCCACCCACATTCTTGCGGCCGAAGGCGATTCGCAGTGGACGTTCTTTTCCGGCAACTATCAGGAATACGAGGCCGACAAAAAACGCCGTCTGGGCGAAGAAGGCGCGCGCCCGCACCGCCTGCGTTTCAAGGCGCTGCGATAAACGCCGGCGATGGAGCCGCTGCTCGTCGCCTGCCTGTGCGCGCAGTGGTGCGGCATCTGCCGCGACTGGCGTGCAGGCTTCGACGCGCTGGCGGCGCAACTGCCGCCCGATGTCGCGGTGCGCTGGGCCTGGATCGATGTGGAAGATTGCGCCGATGCGCTGGGCGACTTTGAGCCGCCCAACTTTCCGGTTCTGGCGGTGCAGCGCGGCGGCGACCTGCTTTACTGCGCGCCGCTGCCGCAGCAGCCCGCGCTCTGGCTGCGGGTGCTGACCGAGCTGGCTCGCGTGGACGGTGCGGCTGCCCGACAAATGGCGCAGCAGGCTGCCAAAGCCGGGCTGCCCGATCTGCGGAGCCTGGTCT
>CALBRU010000204.1 GCA_937927695.1 uncultured Thiomonas sp.
ATGGGCTGCAACAGTTGACGCCGCACGGTCCAGACGAGCGAAGCCAGTCCGCCCAGAAGTGTTTAGTTCTAAGGATGGATTTGGATGCCCTCGTCCAGTTCACCGTAAAGGATCACGCCGGAATGATGATCAGCCGACGCCCCTGGCGCAGCGCAAGCGCTCAGACAAAGACAGGCCAGCGTGAGCCAGATCAAAAGTTTCATGAGTCAGTTCCCTTCATCGCCTTTTGCGCACGGAACGGTTTTCCCCTCGCGAGTGCGGCCCAGCAATAAAACCAGGCGCCCCTTAGAATGCGGGTTAACCCTAGACTTACATAGGCGCCATCATGGGCATAGTGAAACAAATTCTCAATTTCCTCTTCGGCTCAAACGGCAGCTCTGCCGAAACGATCCGACTTTTTGCCGTGCGCACAACCAGCCTGAATGAGCTGGAGCACATGCTGCGCGACCGTCGCGCTCTTCATCGGCATTGACGCGGCGATCATTCTGCGCGCAAGGCGGCGCAGCCCTGCCGCCTTCACTCCACCAGTTTTTCCAGCTTGGCTTTGTCGAAATGCTCGGTGCGCAGCGCCTCGGGCGGGCAGGTCTCGGCCGGGCAAACGCCGTGGCGCTCAAGCGCCTGCCAGAGCAGCGCAACTTGATGTTCGAGCTGCGCGGCATGGTCGATCAGCCCGAGCACCGCGCGTGATTGCGGGTCGTCGCCGTTCTGAGTGACGGCATAGGCGGAAAACCCCATGCGTGCTGCCGTGGCCTCGCGCTGCTGGTCCACCTCTTTCTGAAGAATGCGCGCGGGATTGCCCACGGCGGTCGCCCCGGCTGGAACGGCCTTGACGACCACCGCGTTCGAGCCAATGCGCGCGCCCTCGCCTACGGTGAAGCCGCCGAGCACTTGCGCCCCGGCGCCGACCACCACACCCGCTTCCAGGGTAGGGTGCCGTTTTGCGCCTTTGTAGAGCGAGGTGCCGCCCAGCGTCACACCCTGGTAGATGGTGCAGTCGTCGCCGATTTCCGCCGTTTCACCGATCACCACGCCCATGCCGTGGTCGATGAACACGCGCCGACCAATGGTGGCGCCGGGATGAATCTCGATGCCGGTGAGCCAGCGCCCCCAGTGCGAAATCCACCGCCCGAGCCAGTGCCAGCCGCGCTTCCAGCAGGCATGCGCCATGCTGTGAAACAGCAAGGCGTGCAAGCCCGGATAACAGGTGACAACCTCCCAGGTCGAACGCGCGGCAGGGTCGCGCTCCAAGATGATCTGGATGGTCTCACGCAATCGTTGCAGCATGGATCGGTCGCTTTGCAGCTAGTGAAGGGAGAGATCAGTGTATTGAACCCTGATTTTCCATGCGGCGGCATCAGTCCTTCGGCACTTTACGCAGTATGGCGGTACACACCCCACGCAAAATCTGCACCTCGTCATGCGTGAGCTCTGCGCGCGAAGCCAGGCGCTGCAACCTCGGCAGCAGTTTGCGCGGCGCGTTGGGGTCGAGCACCTCCAAGGCCAGCAAAGCCTGCTCGACATGCGCCAGCATCCCCTGCACCTCTCCCGCCGTGGCCGCCACGCTTTCGGCCTGCGCAGGCTGCACCACATGCAACCCGACCCCTTTACGCCACTCCCACGCGATGACCTGCACCGCCTGCGCGAGATTGAGCGAGGTATAGGCCGGATTGGCAGGAATGCTCAGCAGGGCGTCGCAGCGATACACATCGGCATTGCTCAGCCCGAAGCGTTCGCTGCCGAAAACAAAAGCCACGCGCCGACCCTGCTCCGTACTTCGCTGCGCCAGTTGGGGCAACCACTCCGGCGTGTGCAGCGGAGGGCCGAAATCGCGCACCCGCGCCGACAGCGCCACGACCACACCGCAATCCGCCACGGCGTCACCCAGTTCGCCGTGCACTTGCGCAGTCTTCAGTACCTCTTCCGCGCCGCTGGCGAAGGCCAGGGTTTCGGGCTGCGTGAGCACATCGGCAAAGCGCGGAGCGACCAGCCGCAGGTTGGCAAAACCCATGTTCTTGAGGGCACGCGCCGCAGCGCCCACATTGCCCGGATGACTCGTGCCCACGAGCACGAAGACCGTGTCATCCAGCGACGGTGCGCACGCGGCCACCTCTGCGTCGATAAAATGCTCTTCTTTCATCTGTTCTTTGTCACTTCCCGAATCTCTCGCGCCATTGTCGTAGCTGGCGCCCAGGACACCATGCATCCCATGCTCAATGTAGCCGTTCGCGCAGCGCGCGAAGCCGGCAAAATCATCAACCGCGCGAGTCTCGACATCGATCTGCTGCGTGTCGCGCAAAAAGCCGCCAACGATTTCGTCACCGAAGTCGATCGCGCCGCAGAGCAAGCCATCATCGACGTGCTGCTCAAGGCCTATCCGCAGCATGGCATTCTGGGGGAAGAAACCGGCAGCGCCTTCGGCGATGCCTCGTCGGAATATCAGTGGATCATCGACCCGCTCGATGGCACCACCAACTTCATCCACGGCATGCCGGTGTACGCCGTCTCCATCGCACTGGCCCATCGCGGCGTGGTGCAACAGGCCGTGGTTTACGACCCGACCCGCGACGAACTCTTCACCGCCACACGCGGCGCCGGGGCGTTTCTCAACAGCCGCCGCATCCGCGTTTCCAACCGCGTGCGGCTGGAAGACAGCCTCATCGGCACCGGGTTTCCGTTCCGCAAGAACGACGACATCGACACCTATCTCGAAATGTTCAAGCTCGTGGCGCAGCGCTGCGTCGGCCTGCGCCGCCCGGGCGCTGCCGCCATCGACCTGGCCTACGTGGCTGCGGGGCGCTACGACGGATTTTTCGAGAGCGGACTCAAACCCTGGGACATTGCCGCCGGCAGTCTGCTGATCACCGAGGCCGGTGGCTTGGTGGGCAATTTTGCCGGCGATGGCGACTTCCTTTTCACCGGTGAAGTGCTGGCCGCCACGCCCCGCGTCTATGGCCAGATCGTCAGCCTGCTGCAGCGGTTTTCCAAAGTGTCCCCGGCAGAATCGGGGCGCTGCGCGGAGCCCGATGCCTCTGCAACCGCCGCCCAAGTCGAGCTGATGACTGCTGCGGCCGACAAAAAATCGGGCACTCTGGCCGTACCCGAAGGCAAGCGAGTGAAAACTGCACCGCGCCGCATCAAAGCCAGCGATGTTGCTCAGCCGCGGCAAACCGAAAAATCGCTTCCCCCTTCCGTCTACAAGCCCAAGCGCCCTAAGGAATAGATCGGCAAATCATTGAAATTATTGATATTTCAATGATTTTGCTGCAATGCACAAATTTTTCTTGCAATTCAGAAAGTCATCTCTACAATAGTGATTGTGCAGTGCACAAATGAACCTGAGCAGGCCGTCATCTTCGTGACACCGTTACGGGTTCAAAATGTGTTGGCTGCCGCCCCCTTAGCAGTTCAACCGCAGCCAACGCCCTCAACCCAGGAGAGACATCATGATGACCCCCGAGCAATTCGCAGCAGCGCAAAAAGCCCAATTCGAAACCTTTTTCGGTCTGGCCGCCAAGTCCATGGACAACATGGAAAAACTGGTTGACCTGAACATGCAAGCCGTCAAGACCTCGCTGCAAGAAAGCGCCGATCACACCATGGCGCTTCTGTCGGTCAAAGACCTGCAAGAACTCTCGACCCTGCAATCGGGCTGGATGCAGCCGATGGCCGAGAAGGTTCTGTCCTACTCACGTCATGCCTACGAAATTGCTTCTGGCGCCCAGGCCGAATTGGCCAAGACCGCCGAGTCGCAAATTTCTGAAACCCACAAGAAGTTCATGGACCTGGCCGAATCCGCCGCCAAGAATGCCCCCGCCGGTTCGGAAACCGCCGTGGCCATGATGAAAAGCGCCATGAACGCCGCTAACAACGCCTATGACTCGGTGCAGAAAGTCACCAAGCAGGCCGCTGAAGCGGTGGAAGCCAATATGAACGCCGTGACCAGCACCGCGATGAAAGCGGCGCAAACCACCAGCCGCACCGCCGCCAAGCGCGCCGCAGCCTGATCGTTCAGCCGTTTTTTGCGCAGCGAGCGCGGCTTGTCAACTTTTGCCCCCACGCTGCGTTGATTGCGCATGAGGCTGAGCGGCCGAGTCAAAAAGTGCCGCCTATCGCCTAAACAGTTGTCTCCTCGGTACCCCAAAGGTACCCTTCCAGCCGGTCTCTGACCGGCTTTTTTTTGCCAATCTTCAAGCCTTGCAAACCTGCCGATCAAGTTCACCCAGCAGAGCGCTCAGCGTTTGCAGGGTGGGCATGGGATGATGGGCGAGGCGGGCCATTTCCAGCGGAGCGTGCAGCAGGGCGGCGATCTCCAGTGCGCGGCCGCGCTCCAGGTCTTGCAAGGTGGATGTTTTCACCGGGCCGATGCCGCGGGCGATGTCCATGCGCTGCTCGATGCTGACCAGCGGATCGCAGCCATAGGCCCGCGCCAGGCCCATGATCTCGGCCATGCCGTCGCGGATGAGGGCGACGAGTTCGGGGTTGTCGCAGATGGCGTTCATGCGCGCTCGCGTCAGCGCGGCCACCGGGTTGAAGGTGGCATTGCCGACGAGTTTCATCCAGATGGCGTCGCGAATGCGGTCGGTGACTTCCGGCTCACAGCCGGCCGCACGCAAGAGGTCGGCCAGCGCCTGCACGCGTGGGCTGCGCGTGTGTGCGGGTTCGCCGATCACATAGTGGTATTGCCCATTGCCGCGTATCACGCCGGGGCTGGCCACCTCGGCGCTGGCATGCACGACGCAGCCCACGAGATGCGCCGGGTCGATGGCGCCCAGCAAGCGGCCGCCGGGGTCGATGCTTTCCAGATGCGCGGTGCGCGCCTGCGGGCTGGTGTCGGCGTGGAAATACCACCAAGGCACGCCGTTGATGGCGGGCAGCACCACCGTATCGGCATGCAGCAAAGGGCGAAGCTGCGGCAGAACGGGGCCGAGTTGATGCGCCTTCAGGCCCAGAATCACCAAGTCTTGCGGGGCGAAATCGGCCAGATCGTCGCTGGCCTGCACCTCCACGCAAACGCGCTCTTGCGGGTCTTCCAGGCACAGCCCGGCGCGTTGTATCGCCTGTAGATGCGCGCCACGCGCCAGCACGCTGACCGTGTGTCCGGCTGCCGCAAGCCGAACGGCCAGCGTGCCGCCCACGGCGCCTGCGCCAACGATCAGAATTTTCCAGGGTGATGCCATGCTCTTGCTCCTCGTTGCACGTTCAGCCGTGCGCAAATAACCAACTTATGAGAAAACACAGGGCCGCCCCAAGTTTTCTCATCCCCCTCGGGGGGCCTGACGCGAATGCGGCAGGTCTGGGGGCACTCACTCTCCAACGACAATAGCACGCAAAAAAACACCTCACATGCTGACACCGCGACAAGTCCTCGTATTGCTCCACGGCCGCTACTTCACCGGCGGGCTGGTGTCGGCCGTGGGCGTCGCCCTGTTCGGCCTGGCGACCTACGCAATCGCGGGCTTGGGCCCTGCGATTGCCCTGGGCAGCGGCGCGCTCACCGTGTGCTTCGCCGACAACCCGGCGCCCACCCGGGTCAAGCGTGTGGAGTTGTTGTTTACCAGCGTGGCGAGCACGGTTGCCTTTGCGCTGGTTGGCGCCAGCCTGTGGTGGCCTGCGGTGCAGATCGTGCTCATTCCCGTGCTGGGTTTTATCAGCGGATTGATCGCCGTGTGGGGCAAGCGGGCGCTGGCGATGAGTTTCAGCGTGCTGTTCATTTCGGTCATCACCGTGGGTTCCCCGCCGATGCAAGGCCCGGTGCAGTTGGCTGCGGCCGTGGCGCTGTTTTTCATCGGCGCATTGCTCTACACCGCCTATGCCCTGCTGCTGGCGCGCTGGCTGCGTCGGCGAACCAAAGAGATCGGAAGAGCACACGTCTGAACTCCAGTCACTAGCTTATCTCGT
>CALBRU010000205.1 GCA_937927695.1 uncultured Thiomonas sp.
TGCTGCACGGCTTCGGCGCCGCCGGGTTTTTGGATGGCTGCGGCAACGACTTCCAGCGCGTGCGCGGTGGCGTCGGCCACAGCCTCGATGGCGGCGGCTTCGCCTTGCGCATTGTTGATGGCCGCCTGTTTCTGTCCCTCAGATCGCGCGATGAAGGCCTGGCGCTCGCCTTCGGCGACGTTGATGGCTTGCTGGCGCGCGCCTTCCGAGGTGGCGATCACGGCGCGCTTTTCACGCTCGGCGGTGATCTGGCGCTGCATGGCGTGCAGGATTTCGTTGGGCGGCGTGAGGTCCTTGATTTCGTAGCGCAACACCTTCACGCCCCAGGTGGCGGCAGCATCGTCGAGCGAATTCACCACGCTGTGATTGATGAACTCACGTTCTTCGAAAGTCTTGTCGAGCTCTAGCTTGCCGACCACCGAGCGCAGCGTGGTCTGCGCCAGTTGAGTGATGGCGACGATGTAGTTCGACGAGCCGTAGCTGGCGCGCATGGCATCGGTCACCTGGAAATACAGCACGCCATCCACGGTGAGTTGTGTGTTGTCTTTTGTGATACAGATCTGGCTGGGCACGTCGAGCGGAATTTCCTTGAGCGAGTGCTTGTAGGCCACGCTGTCGATGAAGGGAATGATGATGTTCAGCCCCGGTTGCAGGGTAGCGTGGTAGCGGCCCAGACGCTCCAGAATCCAGGCGTTTTGCTGCGGCACGATCTTGATGCCGCGGCTGACGAACAGCACGGCGATGACGGCCAGGATGATGGCGATTTCCATACAGGTCTCCGTTGGGGAATGAATTTTTTGCGGCGGTATTCAGCCCGGATTATGTTGTGCGTTCGTGTCGAGCGATGACGCTGCTTGCACGGCGGGCAGCGGCTCGATCAGCAGCACATTGCCGTCTTGCCCGGCAATGCGGTGCGGGCCGGTTTGCAGCGGGCCGCGCTTGAGCGGCCGCGCAGACCAGTCTGAACCCCGGTAATGCACCCGCGCGATGCCGTCTGCCGACCAGGCCGATACATCGACCGTGGCGCCGAGGTCGAGGTTGTCGTGCCGCACATCAGCGGCGGTGCGTTTACCGAAAATGCGCCGAGTCAGATACAACGCGATTACCGCTCCGCCGCCCACCACGGTGAACGCCACCCAATGCCAGGGCATGGGCAGCCCGGCGTGCGCAGCCAGCGCGCCGGCCACGGCACCCACGGCCAGCATCAGCAAATAGAAGGTGCCGCTGACCAGTTCCATCGCGACAAAGAAACCGGCCAGAATCCACCAGGCGGTCGGGTTGTCCATCTCGGGTGCTCCCAATATTGATGGCGCGAAGCAGGGCGCTTCACACAGATTTCCTACACTCTCGCACTTTATCCCTTCCGCGTCGGAGCCGTCATGCACTTTCGTTTTCCCATTGTCATCATCGATGAAGACTTCCGCTCGGAAAACTCGTCCGGCCTCGGCATTCGCGCACTGGCGCAGGCCATCGAGAAGGAAGGGATGGAGGTGCTGGGGGTGACCAGCTACGGCGATCTCTCCAGCTTCGCGCAGCAGCAAAGCCGGGTGAGCGCTTTCATTCTCTCCATCGACGATGAGGAATTCGCCACCGCGGAGGAGGGCGTGGAACCGAAGGCTTTGCACAACCTGCGCGCCTTCATCGAGGAGATTCGCTTTCGCAATGCCGAGATTCCCATCTACCTCTACGGCGAAACGCGCACCTCGGGCCATATTCCAAACGACATCCTGCGCGAGTTGCATGGTTTTATTCATATGTTCGAGGACACGCCGGAATTTGTCGCGCGGCACATCATCCGCGAGGCACGCTCGTACATGGATTCGCTGGCGCCGCCATTCTTTCGCGCCCTGGTTGGCTACGCTGCCGATGGTTCCTACTCCTGGCATTGCCCCGGGCATTCCGGCGGCGTGGCCTTTCTGAAGAGCCCGGTGGGCCAGATGTTCCACCAGTTCTTTGGCGAAAACCTATTGCGCGCGGATGTGTGCAACTCGGTCGATGAGCTTGGCCAGTTGCTCGACCACACCGGCCCGGTGGCGGCGAGCGAGCGCAACGCGGCGCGCATTTTCCACGCCGATCATCTGTTTTTCGTCACCAACGGCACGTCCACCTCGAACAAGATGGTGTGGCACAGCACCGTAGCGCCGGGTGACGTGGTGGTGGTGGACCGCAACTGCCACAAATCCATCCTGCACGCCATCATCATGACTGGCGCGTTGCCGGTTTTCCTCACGCCGACGCGCAATCATTACGGCATCATCGGGCCGATTCCGCTGGCCGAGTTTCACCCGGACAACATCGCCCGCAAGATTGCCGAGAATCCGCTCACACAGCATCTTGCAGGCAAGGTCAAGCCGCGGGTGCTCACCATTACCCAGTCTACCTACGACGGCGTGCTTTACAACGTGGACACCATCAAGCAGATGCTTGACGGCCACATCGACACCCTGCATTTCGACGAAGCCTGGCTGCCGCACGCCTGTTTTCACGACTTCTATCGCGGCATGCACGCCATCGGCCCTGACCGCGAGCGCACCAAGGAAGCGATGGTGTTCGCCACGCAATCCACCCACAAGCTGCTCGCGGGTCTGAGCCAGGCCTCGCAGATTCTGGTGCAGAACGCGCAAAACCAGCAGCTCGATTTCCACCGCTTCAACGAGGCGTATCTGATGCACAGCTCCACGTCGCCGCAGTACGCCATCATCGCCTCGTGCGATGTGGCCGCGGCCATGATGGAGCCGCCGGGCGGCACTGCACTGGTCGAAGAAAGCATTCTGGAAGCCATGAACTTCCGCCGCGCCATGCGCAAGGTCGATGCCGATTACGGACAGGACTGGTGGTTCAAGGTGTGGGGGCCGAACGGCTTGGCGGAGGAGGGCACCGGCGAGCGTGACGACTGGCTGCTGCACGCCACCGACGGCTGGCACGGCTTCGGCGCCGTAGCCGACGGTTTCAATATGCTCGATCCGATCAAGTCGACCATCGTCACGCCGGGGCTGAACATCAATGGCGATTTCGACGCCACCGGCATCCCGGCCGCCATCGTCACCCGCTTTCTGGCCGAGCATGGGGTGATTGTCGAAAAGACCGGGCTCTACAGCTTTTTCATCATGTTCACCATCGGCATCACCAAAGGCCGATGGAACACGCTGGTCACGGCTCTGCAACAGTTCAAGGACGATTACGACCGCAACCAGCCGCTGTGGCGCATCCTGCCCGAATTCGTCGCACAGAATCCGCGCTACGAGCGCATCGGCCTGCGCGATCTGTGTCAGCAGATCCACGAGGCCTACCGCGAGCAGGACGTGGCCCGTCTGACCACCGAGATGTATCTCTCCGATCTGCAGCCGGCCATGACGCCGACTGACGCCTACGCCAAGATGGCGCATCGCGACATCGAGCGGGTGGAGATCGATCAGCTCGAAGGCCGCATCACCGCGGCGCTGGTCACGCCGTACCCGCCGGGCATTCCGCTGCTCATACCGGGCGAGCGATTCAACGCGCCCATCATGCGCTATCTGAAGTTCGCCCGCGACTTCAATCTACGCTTCCCGGGATTTGCCACCGACGTGCATGGTCTGGTGACCGAAACCGACGCCAGCGGAAACAAACGCTATTTCGTGGACTGCGTGCGCAACGCGGACTGAAACAGTTCTCTATCGTCGGCGGCTTCGAGAGGGGCCGCCGTCAATCTCTTGATATGCAGTCGTGTTCATAACTTAACATAATGCACATATGTTCTTTAATGATGCACGGTCGATCGGGTCTGGAAGGCGTGCTTACCACGAGCCCTGCGGTCTATCCTTTCCCAGCGCCTTGGCGATCATGTTGGCGATGTCCTTGTGGTTCATTTGGGTCGCCAAGGTCAGCGCGGTGAAACCCATAGCATTTTTGAGCTTCGGGTCGGCACCTTCTTCGAGCAGCAGCTTGACCGTGCTGTCATAGCCAAAATACGCCGCCATCATCAGCGGCGTGGAGCCGTTGGGCGCGGCGGCGTCGATGTAGGCGGAATGTTCGAGCAGATACTTGACAACTTCGGTGCGCCCCCGGGTGGCGGCATAGGACAACGGCGTCCAGCCCGGTTTGTTGATTTCCGCGCCTTTTTCGACCATGAGTTTGACAATGCCAAGATCGCCCTGAAGGCAGGCGATCATCAGCGCATTTTCGTCGGAGGGGTTCAGGTAGTTGAGATGAATATGCGGATCATCGATCAATACCTTGGCAACCTTGAGTGAGTTGTAGCGCAGCGCCAGATACAGCGCCGAATTGCCTTTGCTGTCCACCGCGTTCGGGTCGAATCCCTGCGCCAGCAGACTGCGCACGGCACCCACGTCGTCGATATTGACGGCGCGGAAAAAGTCGGTGTAAGCCCCAGCATAAGCCCATCCACCTGAGCCCGCGAGCAGTGCAGCCACGACGGTAGATTGGAGAAATTGGCGCCGAACTCTATTCATAAAACACCTTAACTATTATTCTTAACACAATGATTTATTGTAGGAATAACCGGGTGAAATTGTCGCTGGTCTGTTCTGCCAACACCTCCCGATCCACGCCGCGCAATTCGGCCAGATAGTCGGCGACGTAACTTACATAGGCCGGCTCATTGGTTTTTCCGCGGTGCGGCATGGGGGCCAGATACGGGCTGTCGGTTTCGATCAGCAGGCGGTCGGCCGGAATTTGTACCGCCACATCGCGCAGCGCCTGAGCGTTTTTGAAAGTGACGATGCCCGCGATGGATATGTAGAGGCCCAGATCGAGGGCGCGCTGCGCGACATCCCAGTTTTCGGTGAAGCAATGCATCACGCCCCGCGCTCGTCCCTGCCCTTCCTCGGCCAGAATGGCGAGGGTGTCTTCGGACGCGGCGCGGGTGTGGATGATCAGTGGTTTGTCGAGCTGCAAGGCGGCACGAATATGCACCCGAAAGCGCTCGCGCTGCCATTCCATCTCGGCCACGGTGCGCTCGCCCAGACGAAAATAGTCGAGCCCGGTTTCACCAATGCCGACCACGCGTGGCAGTTGAGCCAGGCGCGCGAGGTCTTCTACCGTGGGTTCGCGCACGCCTTCGTTGTCGGGGTGCACCCCCACAGAAGCCCACACACCGGGGTAACGCAGCGCGATGGCGTGCACCGTGTCGAATTCTTCGAGCGTGGTGCAGATGTTGAGCGCCCGCGTCACGCCTTTGTCGTGCATATGCGCAAGCACGTCGTCGAGGCGTTCTTCCAGGCCCGGATAGGCCAGATGGCAGTGGGAATCGGTCAGTGCAGCGGTCATTTCAAGCGGCATTTCGGGCGGCATCAAATGGTGTTGGTCGGCTTGCCGCTGGCCTCGGCGGCGCCCAGCGCTTCTTCGATTTTCACCTTCAGATGCCGCGCCTTTTCGTCGGCGGGAAAACGCACGCCGATGCCCTGCGGGCGGTGGTTGGCGGCATTGGCCGGGTTGATCCAAGCGACTTTGCCTTCGACCGGATAGCGCTGCGGGTCGTCCACAATGGTGAGCAGCAGATAGACACCCTCCCCCAGGCGGTATTCGTGCGGTGTGGGCACAAAAATGCCGCCCTCGGGAAAGAAGGAAATGTACGAGGCATACAGCGCCGGTTTTTCCTTGATAGCCAACTGAAGGACGCGGGGCTTGTTGGCGGCAGCGGTTGCGGCGCGGGGTGCGGTTGCCATGAATCAATCTCCTTGGGAGAAAAGCTGGGCAAATTCTAGGAGCAGCGCGTCGCTGGCGAGTGCCTGGTTCAAAGGAAACCCGGCCAGCCGTTGTTTCTTGCGCCAGTCGCCTAGGGTATCAGCCAGTTTCAGCGGCGCGATGCGCTGGGCGAGTGCGGTCAGAGTCGGTGATTTTTGCGGCAGATACAGCGGAGGCGCGCCAGTTTGCACGCGCTGCAGATCGCTTCCGATT
>CALBRU010000206.1 GCA_937927695.1 uncultured Thiomonas sp.
ATCTGTACCAGCTCAAGCGCACCGAAATCACCGACCGCGACGACGAGGCCCAGTTCCGCCTGAAACTCGCCGGCGCCTTCGATCCGATTCACCACCTGCTGCATGCCCGGCGCACGCGCCGTTTTGCGCAGAAACACCTCAAACCCAGCGCCTCCTTCGAGGCCACGACGCTATGAAGATCCTGTATCTGATGACCGAACCCTTCGGCATCGGCGGCGTGCAATCCGACGTGCTGACCCTGACCGAAGACCTCACCGCCAAGGGCCACATCGTTTATGTGGCCACCACAGACGGCGTGCTGCTCAAAGAGCTGATTGGCAAGGGCGCCATTCATGTCGATATCGACTTTCATTTCAGCGCGGTCTCGCAATTTGTTCGAGCCCTCAAACAACTGCGAGAGGTCGTCAAGCGCGAAGGCATTGAACTGGTCGCGCCACAATCGGTGCGTTCTTCCATGGTGGCCTACGCCGCGCTGCGGCTCATGCCCTTCGGCTATCGGGTTGCGGGCACGGCGCGTCGCGTCCCCATCGTGACCACCATCCACAACATTCACAATCCCAAGAATTTCAAGTGGGCAGGTCGCATCCTGCGGCAAAGCGCAGACTTCATCATTTTTGAATCGAACTACGAGCGCAATCGTCTGATGGCCCACGGTCTGCCCGCAGAGCAATCCACGGTCATTCACAGCGGCATCGATCTCGACCGCTTTGCCACCGCCACTCGTACCGCCGAATTCGCCCGCCAGTACGGGCTGGAACCGGGCAAACACCTGATCTACTGCATCGTCGCCCGCCTCTCCGAGGAAAAAGGCCACAACTATCTGGTCGATGCCTTTGCCAAAGTCGTGCAGCGCAAACCTGAAACCCGCCTGCTGATCGTGGGCGACGGACCGCTGCTCGATCAAACCAAGGCGCAGGTCGCCCGCCTCGGCTTGCAGAGCACCGTGATCTTCGCCGGCATGCAGCGCGACATTCCCTCCCACCTCGCCCTGCTCGACGTCTTCGTGCTGTCCTCAACGCGCGAGTCATTCCCCCTGTCGGCGCGTGAGGCCATGGCAGCCGGCCGTTGCGTGATCGCGCCGCGCATCGGCGGTTGCGGCGAAGTGGTCGAAGACGGCATCACCGGCTTGCTGTTCACCGCTGCAGACGTCGACGATCTGGCCGCAAAAATGCTTACCCTCAGCGAGCGAGACACAGTGGCCGCCATGGGACGCGCCGGGCGCCAGCGCGCCGAACGTCTTTTCTCACGCCATGTGTGGGTGGACGGCGACGAAAAAGTTTACCGTGACTGGGCAGGACTGAGCTCCCCCTCCACGGCCTCTGTGGCCCTGTCC
>CALBRU010000207.1 GCA_937927695.1 uncultured Thiomonas sp.
GCTTCGTTGATGCCTTCCTGCAGGAGCTGGCCCTGTTTGTCTTCGCGGTAATACATCACTTCGCCACGATCGACCGGGGTGTATTTCTGCCCTTCGGGCGCGTAGATGCCGATCTGCCGGTACAGCCCTTCCATGCCGAAGGTGCGGGTTTCGTCCACCAGAATGGGCACGGCACGCGGACCCAGCGTCTTGTCGCGCAGCAGTTGATTGAGGCAGCGCACATAAGCCTGGGTAGTGGAGATTTCGCGGCCCTCGGCCGTGGCTTCGAGCATGGGCTGGAAAATCTCTTGCAGATCGGGCACGGGCAGGTGTTCGTCGGCCTTTTCGCGGCGCTGCGGCAAAAATCCACCCAAGGCCTTGCGGCGCTCCATCAGATACTTCATTTCCGGCGTGTCGTCGGCCGGTTTGAAGAAGGGCAGCTTGGGCAATTCGCTATCGGGTACCGGGATGTTGAACCGGTCGCGGAATTCGCGAATGTCTTCATCGGTGAGCTTTTTGACCTGGTGCGCCACATTGCGCGCTTCGGCCGCGCGGCCCATGCCGTAGCCCTTGATGGTCTTGACCAGCAGCACCGTAGGGCCGCCCTGATGGTTGGCTGCGGCGTGGAAGGCGGCATAGACTTTTTGCGGATCATGGCCGCCGCGATTCAGGCGCCAGATGTCCTCGTCGCTCATGTGCTCGACCATCTTGAGCAGGCGCGGGTCGCGGCCGAAGAAATGCTTGCGCACGAAGGCGCCGTCATTGGCCTTCATCGCCTGATAGTCGCCGTCGAGCACATCCATCATCACCTGACGCAGAATGCCGTCCTTGTCGCGCGCCAGCAGCGGATCCCAGTAGGAGCCCCAGATGAGTTTGATGACGTTCCAGCCCGAGCCGCGGAATTCGGCTTCGAGTTCCTGGATGATCTTGCCGTTGCCGCGCACCGGGCCGTCGAGGCGCTGCAGATTGCAATTGATGACGAACACCAGGTTGTCGAGCTTTTCGCGCGCCGCCAGCCCCACGGCGCCGAGCGCCTCGGGTTCGTCCATTTCGCCGTCGCCGCAGAAGGCCCAGACCTTGCGCTTGGAGGTATCGGCAATGCCACGGGCGTGCAGGTACTTGAGATAGCGGGCCTGGTAGATCGCCATGATCGGCCCCAGCCCCATGCTCACCGTGGAGAATTGCCAGAAGTTCGGCATCAACTTGGGGTGGGGGTAGCTCGACAGCCCCTTGCCGCCGACTTCCTGGCGGAAATGCAGGAGCTGCTCTTCCGTCAACCGCCCTTCCATATAGGCTCGGGCGTAGATGCCCGGCGCGCTGTGGCCTTGAAAATAAATCAGATCACCGCCGTGCTCGGCCGTGGGTGCGTGCCAGAAATGGTTGAAGCCGGTGCCATACATGGTGGCCAGCGACGCGAACGAAGCCATATGCCCGCCCAGATCGCCCCCATCGGCCGGATGCAGACGGTTGGCATGAACCACCATCGCCATCGCGTTCCAGCGCATATAGGCGCGCAGCCGCTCCTCGATCTCAACATTGCCCGGACTGCGCACCTCGTCGTCGGTGGCGATAGTGTTGACGTAGGCGGTGTTGGCCGAGAAGGGCACGTCCACGCCGTTCTGCCGCGCTTCGGCGATCAGCGATTCGAGGACGAAGTGCGCCCGCTGCGGGCCTTCGGCGGCGATCAGCGCATCCAGCGCGTCCAGCCACTCTCGGGTTTCCTGTGGATCGTCATCTCCAGCGGCGGCGGAAAGTGAGCTGGGTTGCATCTCGGGTAAGGCAGCCATCATGTTCTCCTCATGAATTTTTGACGCAGTATCGCAAACAATTTTTCAAATCACAAGATTTGATTTTGCATCGTGAAATTAACGGCGTTGTTTTGCCCGATTTCTTTCGCCCATCTGCCTCGTTTGAAGACCGAACTGCGTCAACGCAAAATCTGCTGGCTCAACTCAACTACCGGGCGGTTCTCAACAAACGCAGGCCCGACATTTGAGGGCTCTCCATTCCAGACACTCTAGACTGCTCCTGTGAATCCTTCAAAGCACGTTCCCACTTTCCGCCGCCGCAGTTGGACGCAGCGCTTCGGGCTGTTGCGCGCGCGCGCGCTACTGCGGCGCATGCAGTCCGACCGTGTGCTGCTGGTGCTGCCTCTTGTCGTCTTCATTCTGTTTCTGGCGGCCATGGCCGCGCTGGTGAGCTATTCGCAGCAAGCCGACCTGCAACGCGACAAAGACAATTTGCAGCGCGACAGCGAATGGGCGCAGCAACGCATCAGCCTCGACCTCACCCTCGCGCAGGACCAAGTGCAGGCCATCGCCAACAATCTCTCCCTGCATGAAGACCGCCCCGGGCCGTTCGACGTGCAGGCGCTGCGCTTGCTGCGGCGCTATCCGCAGTTGTTTCTCGTGTACTACGCGCATCCCGATGGCACCGTGGTGTTCAAAAAGGGCAACCCCAACCTCGCCACCGAGCAGATCGCCACCCTGGTGGGCAAAACCCTCAAGCGCGCCAACAGCCTGCAACTCATGCAGCAGGCACTGGTCAGCCAGCGCACCGCGTACTCAACACCCTTCAAGAGCGCCGACAACGGCTGGCTGCTCGAAACCGCCACGCCCGTGATGCGCAACGACCAACTTGCCGGCGTGGTGGGCGTGGTGTACTCCGTCGATGGCATCTTGCGCAACTCGGTGCCGGAAGACCTCAATGCCAGCTATGCCGTTTCGCTGCTCGGTCCCGACAACCAGTTGCTCGACAGCGCTTCAAGCCAACCCATACGCGACAAGGCGCTGCAGTACCGTGCACCCCTGCCCCCGTTCGAGCCCGGGCTAGTGCTGCAGGTCAGCAGCTATCGCAGCAGCCCGAGCTGGACGACCAAGGGTCTGTACTGGAGCGTGTTCCTGCTGTCGGCGCTCACCCTGTGGACGTTATTGACGAGCTGGAACCAACTGCGCCAACGCCTGAGCGCGCAGGAGGCGCTCACCCGCGAAACCGCCTTTCGCCGCGCCATCGAAAACTCGCTCTCCACCGGCATGCAGGCGGTGGACATGCAGGGCCGCATTCAATATGTCAACCTGTCGTTCTGCCGCATGACCGGTTTTGAAGACAGCGACCTCATCGGCAGCCAGCCGCCCTACCCTTACTGGCCCGCGCAACAAGGCGCTGAAATGGCCCTGGCCATTCAGCAAAGCCTCGATGGCCTGGCGCCACCCTCGGGATTCGCGCTGAAAATTCGCCGCAAGAACGGCAGCGAGTTCGACGCCCGGGTCTATGTCTCGCCGCTGATCGACGTGCGCGAAAAGCAGACGGGCTGGATCATGTCGGTTACCGACATTACCGAACCCACCCGCATCCGTCAGGAACTCGCCGCATCTCACGAGCGCTTCGTCGCCGTGCTCGAAGGGCTGGACGCCGCGGTCTCGGTGATTTCGCTGGGCACCGAAGAGCCGCTGTTCGCCAACAAGCTTTACCGCCAGTGGTTCGGCGCCTCGGTGCATGGGCATCTGATGCTCAACGGCGGGCAGATGACCTCGGTCGCCGACGACGATCATGCCGACACCGTCGATTCGTTTGCCGGCCTGCCTGCCGACGAAATCCTCGACGGCCATTCCAACGCGCATGAAACCCACGTCGAAGCGCTCGACCGCTGGTTCGACGTGCGCCAGCGCTATATGCAATGGGTGGACGGCCGGGTGGCCCAGTTGCTGATCGCCACCGACATCACTCCCCGCAAGCGCGCCGAGGAAACCGCGCGCAAGCAGGAAGAAAAGGCCCAGATCACCAGCCGCCTGATCACCATGGGCGAGATGGCCTCGTCGCTGGCGCACGAACTCAACCAGCCGCTCACCGCCATCAGCAACTATTCCTCGGGCATGATCGCCCGAGTCAAGACCCACGGCATGACCCAGCAGGAATTGATCGAGGCGCTGGAAAAAACCGGGCGGCAGGCGCAGCGAGCCGCCGGGGTCATCAAACGGGTGCGCGACTTTGTGAAAAAGAGTGAGCCCGCGCGGGTGTCGTGCCGCGTTCAGGACATCGTGCGCAACACCCTGGAGTTGGCCGACATCGAACTCACGCGCCGGAACGTGCGCCTGCTCAACTTCGTCGCCCCCGGCATTCCCACGCTGTACGCCGACCCGATTCTGATCGAGCAGGTGCTGCTCAATTTGCTGCGCAATGCGGCCGAATCGGTGGACAAGGCCGGGCGGCAAGGCAATCTGCGCAGCATCGAGCTCAAGATCATGTCAGATGCCGAGCGGGTGACTTTCACCGTCAAAGATCACGGCACCGGTATCGATGAGGCCGTGATGGAGCGGCTGTTCGAAGCCTTCTACACCACCAAGGCCGAAGGCCTGGGCATCGGCCTGAACATCTGCCGCTCGATCATCGAGTATCACCAGGGCCGTCTCTGGGCCGAGAATTATTACAATCAATCGGTGATTGCCGGATGCCTCTTCAGCTTCACCCTGCCGCTCGGAGCCCCCAAAGAGCGGCCTCGGCCACCGGCTCCATCCGGCGATTCCGCGCATCCCGACTTCCTTCCGTCCCGCTTGTGATCCCCGGCCACTGAAGCCCCACTTCTCATCACTTCCCCATCCTTCTCGATTGCTCATGAAAACAGCCAACAAAGGTACCGTGTATGTGGTGGATGACGACGAGGCCGTGCGCGATTCGCTGCAGTGGCTGCTCGAAGGCAACGACTACCGCGTGCGCTGCTTCGAATCCGCCGAAAGTTTCCTCGCCCGTTTCGACCCGCGCGAAGTCGCCTGCCTCATCGTTGACGTGCGCATGCCCGGCATGAACGGCCTCGAGCTGCAAGATGAATTGCTGCATCGTGGCTGCAGCATGCCGCTGGTGTTCATCACCGGCCACGGCGATGTGCCGATGGCGGTGGACACCATGAAAAAGGGCGCAATCGACTTCATCGAAAAACCGTTCAATGAAGTCGTGCTGCGCGACCTCGTCGATCGCATGCTGCAGAAAGCGCGTCTGACCGCCGATCAGCAGCAGGCCGAAGCCAGCCGCGGCGCCCTGCTGGGCCGACTCACCGCGCGCGAGTCGCAGGTGCTCGAACGCATCGTGGCCGGGCGACTGAACAAGCAGATCGCCGACGACCTCAACATCAGCATAAAAACCGTTGAAGCGCACCGTGCCAACATCATGGAAAAGCTCAACGTCAGCACCGTGGCCGATCTGCTCAAGATTGCACTCGGCGCACCGAAATAAATCCGCTCCATCCCCATGCACCACGCCCGCCCACGCGGGCGTGGTGCATTTTTCGAAGCCCATTGCCATGACAGCCCAACGCATCGACGGTCTCGCCCTCTCCGCCCAAATCCGCCAGCAGGTCGCACAGCGCGCGCAGGCCTGTACCGCTGCGGGGCATCGCCCCGGCCTCGCCGTCATTCTGGTGGGTGACAGCCCGGCCAGCCAGGTCTATGTGCGCAACAAGATCAAGGCCTGCGAGCAAACCGGCATCCACTCGGTGCTGGAGCAATACGCCGCCGACCTGCAAGAGGCCGCGCTGCTGCAGCGCATCGCCGCGCTCAACGCCGACCCGGCGATTCACGGCGTTCTGGTGCAACTGCCGCTGCCCGCACATATCGACGCCAACAAGGTGATCGAGGCCATTTCTCCCGCCAAGGACGTGGACGGCTTTCACGTCGCCAGCGCCGGGGCGTTGATGGTGGGACAGCCCGGCTTCAAGCCCTGCACGCCCTATGGCTGCATGAAAATGCTCGAATCCATCGGCCTGCGCGATCTGCGCGGCAAGTCGGCGGTGGTGGTGGGCCGCTCCAACATTGTCGGCAAGCCGATGGCCTTGATGCTGCTCGCAGCCAACGCCACGGTCACCATCGCGCACAGCGGCACGGCCGATCTGGCTGCGGTGTGCCGCCAGGCCGATATTCTGGTGGCCGCCGTCGGGCGCGAGAACCTGATCACCGCCGACATGGTCAAGCCCGGCGCCGTGGTGATCGACGTGGGCATGAACCGCAACGCAGCGGGCAAGCTCTGTGGCGATGTGGATTTCGACGGTGTCAGCGAAGTCGCCGGCTGGATCACCCCGGTGCCCGGCGGCGTCGGGCCCATGACCATTGCGATGCTGCTGGTCAATACCCTGGAGTCGTGCGAGCGGGCCCACGCCCGCCCATAATTTCAGCCTCGTCCCCGACCCGACTTGATGCACCGACCGACGCCATGACTCTTGCTCTGCCCGACAACAACCCGCTGTGTGATTTTCGCGATCTTCCCGACTATGCCGCGGTAAAACCCGAGCACATCGAACCCGCGCTGGACGCGCTGATTCAGGCGGCGGAACAAACGCTGGATCAGGTCACCGCAACCACCACTGCCCCCACCTGGGCCGCCGTGGTGGAACCGCTGGAGCGCGCCACCGAACATCTGGGCCGTGCCTGGGGTGTCGTCGGTCACCTCAACGCCGTGGCCGACACCCCTGCCCTGCGCGCCGCCTACAACGCCATGCTGCCCAAGGTCACCGAGTTTTGGACCCGACTGGGCCAGAACGAAGGGCTGCTGCGGCAATATCAGGCGCTGCACGACAGCGCCGAGTTTTCCCGACTCAGCCCGACGCGCCAGCGCATCATCGAGCACGCCTTGCGTGACTTCCGCTTGAGCGGTGCACTGCTCGAAGGCCCCGCCCGCAGCCGCTACG
The DNA here is from genome assembly GCA_937927695.1 of uncultured Thiomonas sp. Taxonomy (GTDB): domain Bacteria; phylum Pseudomonadota; class Gammaproteobacteria; order Burkholderiales; family Burkholderiaceae_C; genus Thiomonas. The sequence continues at coordinate 6,653 of CALBRU010000207.1, forward strand.
CCGAAATTCAGGAGCGCCTGGCCGCACTCAGCCAAACCTTCTCCGAACATGTGCTCGATGCCACAGCGGCCTATGCCGAATACGTCGGCGAAGAACAGACTGCCGGCATTCCCGCCGACGCCCTGCAGGCCGCGCGCGAAGCCGCCGAGCGCGACGGCAAACCCGGCTACAAATTTACCCTGCACTATCCGTCTTACATGCCGGTGCTGCAGCACGGCGAACACCGTCCGCTGCGCGAACGCCTGTACCGCGCTTACGTCACCCGTGCCAGCGAGCTGGGCGATGCAAAGTTCGACAACTCCGCCGTCATGGCCGAAATTCTCGCCCTGCGCGACGAAGAAGCCCGTCTGCTCGGCTACGCCAACTACGCCGAAGTCTCGCTGGTGCCCAAAATGGCCGACACCCCGGAGCAGGTTCTGCACTTCCTGCGCGACCTCGCCGCCCGCGCCCGCCCCTTCGCCCAGCGCGACCTCGACACCCTGCGCGCCTTCGCGCAAACAGAGCTTGGCCTGGCCCCGCTCGAAGCCTGGGACATCGCCTGGGCCTCCGAGAAACTGCGCCAGTCGCATTACGCCCTATCAGAGCAGGAAGTGCGGCAATACTTCACCCTGCCCACCGTCATCGCCGGGCTGTTCCGCGTGGTCGAAACCCTGTTCGGCGTGAAGCTGCGGCGGGTGGAGGGCGACATTCACGCCTGGCACGCCGATGCCGAGCTTTATCGCATCGAGAATGCGGACGGACAGGTCGTCGGCCAGTTCTACCTCGACCTGTACGCCCGCGACGGCAAACGCTCGGGCGCGTGGATGGATCATGTGCGTTCGCGCTGGCTGCACGCAGATGGCACGCTGCAAACCCCGGTCGCCACCCTCACCTGCAACTTTCCCTCGCCTGTGGGCGGCAAGCCCGCCCTGCTCAGCCACGACGACGTGCAGACCCTGTTCCACGAGTTCGGCCACGGGCTGCACCACATGCTCACCCAGGTGGACGACATCGCCGTGTCGGGCATCTCTGGCGTCGAATGGGACGCGGTGGAATTGCCCAGCCAACTGATGGAAAACTTCTGCTGGGAATGGGAAGTGCTGCGTTTTCTCACCCGTCATGTGGAAACCGGCCAAGCCATGCCGCGCGCCTTGTTCGACAAAATGCTGGCTGCGAAAAACTTCCAGTCCGGCATGCAGACCCTGCGTCAGGTCGAGTTCTCTCTGCTCGATATGCGCCTGCACCACGACTTGCGCACCTTCACACCCGAAGCGATTCAAGCGCTGGTGGCGGAGAACCGCAACGAGATCGCCGTGCTGAAGCCACCTGCGTTCAACCGCTTCGTCAACAGCTTCTCCCACATCTTCGCCGGGGGCTATGCAGCGGGCTACTACAGCTACAAATGGGCTGAAGTGCTGTCGGCCGACGCTTTTGGGCGCTTCGAACAAGAAGGTCCACTCAGCCCGCAAGTGGGCAAGAGCTATCAGCAGGCCATCCTCGCCGTGGGCGGAAGCCGCGATGCCATCGACTCGTTCAAGGCCTTCCGTGGCCGCGAGCCGCGCATCGATGCCCTGCTCCGCCACAGCGGTATGACGGCTGAAGCGGCTGAAGTCGCTTGAGCGCACGCGATTGCCCCGAACCCGTCCCGCTACCTGTGGCGAAAACACCGCGCTCGCAGCCCGGCCTGGGCGCAGTCGTGGCACACTTGCAGCTTGTCTTCACCCTTGTTGTACAGAACGATGAAACGACTGACGAAACGAACTTCGCGCCACGCCCTCGTGTTTTCCGCCGCATTGGCGCTCGGTATGGCCGCGGGCACGCCCGCCTGGGCGATTTACAAGATCGTCGGCCCGGACGGCTCAGTCACCTTCAGCGATGTACCGCCCAGCAGCACGCAGGGCAAGTCCGTGCAGTCGTTGTCGACCAACGGCAGTGCGACGCCCAGTGGCTTTGCCGACTTCCCCGTCGCATTGCGGGAAGCGGCGCGCAAATACCCCGTCACGCTCTACACCGCGCCGCAATGCGAGGCCTGCGATGCCGCGCGCGACTACCTGCAACAGCGCGGCATTCCCTTCGCCGAAAAAACTATCACCACCAATGCCGACATCAAGGCCTACAAGACTTTGTCGAACGGCAGCGACCAGCTCCCGCTGCTCATCATCGGCAGCACCAAGCTGAGCACCGGTTTCAGCCCCAGCAACTGGGACATCGCGCTCGATGCTGCAGGCTATCCGAAGAAGAACGAACTGCCGCGCGACTACGTGCGCCCGCAGCCCGTAGCGCTGGTGCCGCCCCCAGCCCAGAAAGCTTCGGCCCCCGAACAAAAACGCGTGCCGGCCGAACCTTCCGTGCTGCCGCCGCCAAACCCGAACGCCCCCAAGGGCTTTCAGTTTTAGTCAAACGAAATCGCGCCGCTGCACACCCTCGGCAGTGCCGATCAGGGCAACGTTGGCGGCGCGCAGTGCGAACAGGCCCACGGTCACCACACCCGGAATCTGGTTCACACGGGTTTCAAATTCGCGCGGCTGCGCAATCTCCAGGCCGTGCACGTCCAGAATCAGATTGCCGTTATCGGTCACGTAGCCTGAACGCTCGCGCGGATCGCCCCCCATGGCGCGCAACCGGCGCGCCACCAGTTCCCGCGCCATCGGCACGACTTCGACCGGCAAAGGAAATTTACCCAGCACTGGCACCAGCTTGCTTTGATCGACGATGCAGATGAAGCGCTCTGCAGCCTCGGCGATGATTTTTTCGCGCGTCAACGCGCCGCCGCCGCCTTTGATCATCGCGCCCGAGGCGTCGATCTCGTCGGCGCCATCGACATAGACCGAAAGCTGCGCCACCTCGTTGAGGTCATACACCGTGATGCCATGCGCGCGCAGGCGCTCGGTGGAACGCTCGGAGCTCGACACCGCGCCTTTGATCTGGTGCTTGATACCGGCCAGGGCATCGATGAAAAAATTCACCGTCGAGCCCGTGCCGACTCCGATGATTTCGCCCTGCGGCACCTGAGTGAGCGCGGCCGCGGCGACCTGCTGTTTGAGTTCGTCTTGCGTCATGTCGGGTCTTCACGAAAAATGTCAGTCTTCATTATCGCTGCGCCGCCCTGTGCTTTAGCGACCTCGTCTGCTCTCCATGCCGATCTCCTATCCGCTGATTCGCCCTATTTTGTTCCGCCTCAATCCAGAATGGGCGCATCACCTCACGCTGAGCGGCATCCGCATGGCGCATTCTGCCGGGCTATCGATTCTGTACGCCCATGCGCCGGTACACGATCCGGTGGAGCTGCTGGGCTTGCGCTTCGCCAATCGCGTCGGTCTGGCCGCCGGGCTCGACAAAAATGGCGAGGCTATCGACGCTCTCGCGGCGATGGGTTTTGGTTTTGTCGAGGTCGGCACGGTCACTCCCCGTGCTCAGCCCGGCAACCCCAAGCCTCGCATGTTCCGGCTGCCGCAGGCGCATGCGCTGATCAATCGCATGGGGTTCAACAATGCCGGGCTGGAGGCTTTTTTGCGTCATGTACGCCGCAGCCATCGCCCCGTGCCCATCGGCCTGAACATCGGCAAGAACGCCAGCACCCCGGTCGAGCAGGCGCTCGACGACTACCGGCTGGGCCTGGAAGGGGTGTACACCCAGGCCGACTATGTCAGCATCAATATTTCGTCACCCAACACCCGCAACCTTCGCCAGTTGCAAACCGACGCCGCCCTGCAAGGCCTGCTGCAGGGCCTCGCCGCCACGCGCGAGCAACTGCGGCAACAACATGGCCGCCATGTGCCCATGCTGCTGAAAATCGCGCCTGACCTTGAAGACGCCGACATCGACGTCATCGCCGATCAGTTGCTGATGCATGGCCTCGACGGCGTCATCGCCACCAACACCACGCTGGCGCGCGACGCCGTGGCCAGGCTGGCCCATGCGCATGAAGCGGGTGGACTGAGCGGGGCGCCGGTGCGCGCCGCCTCGACCCGGGTGATTGCGCGGCTGCGCCAGCGTCTGGGCCACAACGTGCCGATCATCGGTGTCGGCGGCATTCTGAGCGGGGCCGACGCTGTCGAAAAACTGCGCGCGGGTGCCGATTTGGTTCAGCTCTACACCGGCTTGATCTACCGCGGCCCGGAACTGGTGGGCGAGTGCGCCAAGGCGCTCGCGCTTGAAGCCAGCCGAGGGAAGTAGGCCTGAACCCCTGGCCCCGACAAAACGGCCAAAACAAAAGCGCCTGCAAGGTCAATTGCAGGCGCTTTTATTGGAAAAGTCTGGCGCAAAAAGTGCCAAAAAAGAAAAGCGATGAAAAAGCGCTTATTTTTGCTTCAGGCGGGTTTTGTTGGCGGTAATGTGCTCATAGATTTCGCGCGACCGCTGGGAGAGCGGTCTGCCAAACCCTTCACGCCAGGGTGAAGACACTTTCACTTGAGGCCGCTTGCGGAATGTCGAGGCCACTTCCTCGGCGTTCTGCATCATCAAATCCCAGGGATCTGCCGATTTTGTGGTGGTGGAGGAGTTTGACTCTTCGAGTTCAACACCGTTGGTTTTGCCTGTGGTCGTCGCTTTTGCCACGTTTACCCCTCTGATGGAACTGTGGGACAACACTGTCTGCCGCATACCACATGCAACAGAAAAATTGCCCCGTTAAACACCCAACAATTATAACCGGAAGTAAGCTTCAGCGCCTACTTTGACCCGGTAACCGGATTGAATCAGCCGAGATATTTTTCGAGACGCTGCACAACGGTGTCTCGTCCGAGCAAGGCCAGCACCGCGTCGACAGCGGGGGTCTGCTCTCGACCGGTGACCATCAAGCGCACGGGCATGGCCAGTTGCGGCATTTTCAGGCCGTGCTGTTTGAGCACGCTCTTGAGGGCTGCACTGATCGCTTCGCGCGACCAGTCGTGAAGGGCGGTGAGTTGGGCCAGAAAATCCGCTGCGGCCGCCTTTCCCTGCGCACCGAGATGCTGCTCAAGCGCAGCAGCGTCGGGGGCGGTAGGGCGATAGAACAACAGGGTTTGCTGGGCCAGTTCGGGTAGCGTCTGGGCGCGGTCGTGCAGCAGGGCGCAAACCGCCGCGAGATCAGGCGTCTGATGCGCAATGCCGTCCTTGTCGAGCAAGGGGCGCACGAGTGCCGCCAGTTCCTCCGCCTCGTCGGCCACGGTCACGTGGGAGATCAGCAACTCGTCGATGCCCCGGGCGCGGATCGCTGCCAGGCGGGAGCGAATCTCGGCGGCATCGCCGGAGACCGCCAGCTCATCGACCAGGGCGTCGCTCATCTCCTGCTCGGCGGTCACGGGGAAGCCAGCATCCGCGAACATGGCCGCGTAGAACGGGAGTTTGCTGTAGACCGGGAATTGCGCGCGGAACGCGTCTCGCGCGGCGGCTCGGTCCGTGGAGACCGCCACCGGCACATGCGCGATCACCGGCGGGCGTTCGCGCCCGGCCCGCTCGGCGCCTTCCTGCATGGCGGGGATGCCCGTCTTCACGATGTAGTCGATGGG
>CALBRU010000208.1 GCA_937927695.1 uncultured Thiomonas sp.
GACCACCGAGATCTACACTCTTTCCCTACACGACGCTCTTCCGATCTAGCCAAATAAACCGCCGCCAGCCGTTGCAGTTGCAGCAGGCGCGGCGGCGGGGGTTGCGACCGCCGGGGTCGGTGCGGGCGCGGGAGCCTTGTCGGTAGCCGGGGCGGGCATGACCGGGGCTGGGCCTTCCGGCGTGATGCCGCGCACCAGCGCTTCCTGACGCGGGCGCTGTTCTTTTTCGCGACGGGTGATGGCGGTGTCTTCTTCAGCCTCGTCGGCCATCTTGTAGCTGGTGGGCAGATTGTCCAGACGCGGATCGTCGTGCTTGAGGCGTTCGAGCTTGTAGTTGGGCGTCTCCAGATGCTTGTTGGGAATGAGCAGCACCGACAGGCGCTGGCGCAGTTCGATCTTGGTGATCTCGGCGCGCTTTTCGTTGAGCAGGAAGGAGGCGACTTCCACCGGCACTTGCACGTGCACGGCGGCCGTGCCTTCCTTCATGGCCTCTTCCTGGATGATGCGCAGGATTTGCAGGGCGCTGGATTCGGTGTCGCGGATATGGCCGGTGCCATTGCAGCGCGGGCAGGTGACGTAAGCGCCTTCCGACAGGGCCGGGCGAAGGCGCTGGCGCGAGAGTTCGAGCAGGCCGAACTTGGAAATCTTGCTCACCTGCACGCGGGCGCGGTCTTGACGCATGGCGTCGCGCAGACGGTCTTCGACGGCGCGCTGGTTGCGTGGCTCTTCCATGTCGATGAAGTCGACGACGATCAGGCCGCCAAGGTCTCGCAGCCGCATCTGGCGGGCGACTTCATCAGCGGCTTCTAGGTTGGTGCGCAGCGCGGTGTCTTCGATCGCGTTGCCGCGCGTGGAGCGTGCGGAGTTGACGTCCACCGCCACCAGCGCTTCGGTGTGGTCGATGACGATGGCGCCGCCGGCCGGCAGGTTGACCGTGCGCGAATAGGCGGTTTCGATCTGCTGCTCGATCTGAAAGCGCGAGAACAGCGGCAGGTCGTCGCGGTAGCGTTTGACGCGATCGACCGTGTCGGGCATGACGTGCAGCATGAACTGCCGTGCCTGCTCGAACACGTCTTCGGTGTCGATCAGAATTTCGCCGATGTCACTGGTGAAGTAGTCGCGGATGGCGCGGATGACCAGCGAAGATTCCTGATAGATCAGGAAGGCGCCCTTTTGCGTCTCCGAAGCGTCGCGCACGGCGCTCCAGAGCTTGAGCAGGTAATTCAAGTCCCACTGCAATTCTTCCGCGCTGCGGCCGATGCCCGCGGTGCGGGCGATCAGGCTCATGCCTTCGGGATGCTGGAGCTGATCCATCGTCTCGCGCAGTTCCTGGCGGTCTTCGCCCTCGATGCGACGGCTCACCCCGCCGCCACGCGGATTGTTGGGCATGAGTACCAGATAGCGCCCGGCCAGCGAGATGATGGTGGTCAGCGCCGCGCCCTTGTTGCCGCGCTCTTCCTTTTCCACCTGCACCAGCATTTCTTGCCCTTCGCGGATCACGTCCTGAATGCGGGCCTGGGAGGGCGAAACGCCTTCCTTGAAATACTGGCGAGAAATTTCCTTGAACGGCAAAAAGCCGTGGCGCTCCTCGCCGTAGTCGACAAAGCAGGCTTCGAGCGAAGGCTCGACGCGAGTGACCACGGCCTTGTAGATATTGCCCTTGCGCTGTTCGCGCCCGGCCTGTTCGATATCGATGTCGAGCAGCTTCTGCCCATCGACGATGGCCACGCGCAATTCTTCCGACTGCGTGGCGTTGAACAACATGCGTTTCATTTCAAGCTCCTGGCCGCGTCATGCAGCCGATACAAAGCGGGCGCCAGGGCGCCCCCATGCGTTGATCTCCGGAGCTAAAACCAGGCCGGGTTCGCCGCTGATGTGCGGCACGCCCGGCGGGCAGAATCAGACAGGACTCATGCAAAAACCTCCACCAATCGGTCTGCCTCGGAGCGCGTGGTTTTCGCGATGCCGGGCGTTTGGCCCAGGCGTAGCGATGCGCAGTCTGTTGCAGCGATCAGGCGCAACAGCGGGGGGGCAGAGGGTTCGCGGCAGGTGAGCACAAGCAGATTTCGCCAACAACAAAAGCACACAGCGCAGAATCAGCGCTGAGGGGCAGTCGAGGGCGAAGAGTCGATTCAAGGTTTCAGATCCAGGATGGCAAAGCCGGGCGGTCGTCGCAGGCGTCAAACGCATTTGCGCGACGGCATCACTCGGGCTTTGGGCCAACGCTCATTTCGGTGAAGTCTGTCCGATTTGCCCCGACCGGAATCGGTGGTACGGCAAAACGAGCAGTGTGAAGCTGAACCTAGGAGCCTGTCGGACTTGAGGAGCGTCGGCTACAAAACGACCGCGCCGGTCCATTTTTCACCACTTTCTTGGGCAATAGTTTGACTATTGCCCAGCGAAATCGGCAAAAACTGTCCTCGGCGGGGCCGTTTTTCGCCATCGACGTCCCAAGCCCGACAGGCTCCTAGAATGCCAACCCTGTCACGGCAGATTCGCCGGTTTCGCATGAACTCGTATCGGGTGATGTAAGCAACCCAGGTACATGCAGTGCCCGCACGAAAACCTGTCAGGAGGCAGTCTTTCCGCTTTTGGCACGTCGCGCAGGTGCATCATGTAAAACTGCACGCAACTTCGCGGAAATATTGCCAAAATTCGTTCTTCCAACTTCACAACTTCACGCTCGATTATATGCACACCGCGCCATCTCCCCAGGTTCGGCTCCTTCAGGTCGGCGATGCGGGCGAGGGACAGCGGCTGGATAACTTTCTTGCGCGCCACCTCAAGGGGGTGCCGCGCAGCCATATTCATCGCATCGTGCGATCGGGCGAAGTGCGAGTCAATGGCGGTCGGGCCAGCGCAGATCAGAAACTGCAGTCGAGTGATCAGGTGCGGATTCCGCCGGTGCGGGTGGCGCAGCCTGACGTGCCGCGCAGCGCCCCAGCGCTGCAGTTTCCGATCGTGTTTGAGGACGATTTTCTGCTGGCGATCAACAAACCCGAAGGCGTGGCGGTGCATGGCGGATCGGGGGTGAGTTTCGGCGTGATCGAGGCGCTGCGCGCGGCGCGGCCCACGGCGAAGTTTCTCGAACTGGTGCACCGGCTCGACCGCGACACCTCGGGTCTGCTGCTCATCGCCAAAAAGCGCAGCGCGTTGACCACGTTGCACGCGGCGCTGCGCGAACGTCACGCCGACAAACGCTACCTCGCGCTGGTCGCTGGACTCTGGACGCGTGGGGCGGTGATGATCGAGGCGCCGCTGCATAAATACCTGCTTGCCAACGGCGAACGGCGCGTGCGGGTGGACGCGCAGCAAGGGCAAGAGTCGCGCACTCAGTTTCGTTCGCAAGAGCAATTTGCGCTGCCGGGCCTAGGGCCTTGGAGCGGCTTGAGCCTGATTCAGGCGCGGTTGCTGACGGGGCGCACCCATCAGATCCGAGTGCATCTGGCGCACTGCGGCCATCCCATCGTCGGCGACGATAAATATGGGGATGACCACCTCAACGCCCTGCTGGCGCGGGGGCAGGCGGGCGTGCCGCCTTTGCGGCGCATGTTTTTGCACGCCGAGTCGCTGGTGATTGCGCACCCGGCAAGCGGCGAGCGGTTGGAACTGCGGGCGCCCTTGCCCGAAAACTGCGCGCAGTGGCTTCATCATTTGCGGGCACAATGCGCGCAGTCCTGACTTCCTGAGCCCTTGCCCGCACCATGCACCGACAGAACTATGACCTGATTGTGTTCGACTGGGACGGCACGCTGATGGATTCCACCGCGGCCATCACCGGGGCGATCCAGCAAGCTTGCAAAGATCTGGGGCTGGCGGTTCCCAGTCGCGAGGCGGCGTCATATGTCATCGGCCTCGGGCTGGAGGATGCCCTGCGACATGCCGCACCCGAGTTGCCGCATGCCGACTATCCCAAACTGGCTGCGGCCTATCGCAAACATTACTTCGCGCTCGATGGCGAGCTGGTGCTGTTCGACGGGGCGCTGGATTTACTGCATGAACTCAAATCGGCTGGCTACAACCTTGCGGTGGCGACCGGAAAATCTCGCATCGGTCTGACGCGGGCGATGGACCGGCCCGAACTGCGCGGATTGTTTGACGCCACCCGCACCGCTGATGAAACCTTTTCCAAGCCGCACCCGGCGATGCTGCACGAAATCATGGCCGAACTGGCCAGCCCGCCGCAGCGCACCGTGATGGTGGGCGACACTACGCACGATCTGCAAATGGCGCTCAATGCGCAGTGCAATGCCATCGGCGTGAGCTACGGCGCGCACGATGCGGCCCGGCTCGAAACGCTGTCCCCCGCTGGGCTGGTGCATTCCGTCGCGGAACTGCAGGCATTTCTCGCCCAGCACGGGTAAGCGCGGCAGTTGGTAACTCGCTGACTGCCGCCGCGACTTACATCTGCGGACGCATCACGTTCGGGATGTTGATGGCCGGGGAGTTCACCACGGGCACATTGACCGTAGGGGTCTGCACCACCGGAACATTCACACTCGGAGTTGTCACCACCGGCACGTTGACCGAGGGCGTTGCCACCGCGGGGATGTTGACTTGCGGCGTTGTCACCGCGGGCACGTTGATCGACGGCGTGTTGACCGAAGGCACATTGACCGCTGGGCTATTGATCACAGGAACGGTGACCGCAGGCAAGGCAACGGCAGGCGTATTCGGGGTTTGCACTGAAGGAGTTTGCACCGAGGGTGTCTGCGTGGTGACTTGCGCCCCTGCGCGCGCGCCTAGCCCTTGACCAACGCCCGCGTCCCCTGTGCGCAGCGCGGGGATGGCCGTTCCGGCGGCGCCCGTCTGACCTTGCGTGGCGGTACGTGTTTGCACCGTATTGCGATGCTGCGCTTCGGTGCGAGTTTGCGCACCGGTTTGACCGGATGCATTACGCACCGATTCGCCGGTTGATGTGCGGGTGTGGGTCTGGGTCGTGGTGCGGGTTTCAGCCCGGGTGTTTGCCGAAGTGGCGGTCTCGGAGCGAGTGGCGGGCTTGGTCTGTTGATTGGCCGTGCGCGTCGAGGTCGTCGCCGAGAGTTGACCGTGCTGAACAGCATTCACGGCGGTTTGGGCGTAAGCGAGACCGATGGAGAGCGAAGCGGCTGCAACAGCGGCGGACAGAACGGCGAGGGTACGGGTCTTGGACATGATGTTCTCCTGAAAGAAGGAAGGATGATTCACGCATTGTGGTAAACATTCCCACTAAAGCGCTTGTGTTTATAATAGTGGCAAAATTTCCCACGTCAAGCCGAATCGCTTCGTTTATCCTTTTGCCATGTCCGCCGCTCTCAAATCTGCCGCCCTGTCCATCTTGCGGCCCTTCGTGCGCTATCTCATTACCCAGGGCTGGACTTACGGCGCTCTGGCCGAACTGCTCAAATTTGTCTATGTGGGCGAAGTCATTGCGCTCGATCAGCGCGACGGCAAACCCGTACCGACCGATAGCCGTGTGAGTCTGCTCAGCGGCATCCATCGCAAGGAAGTACGGCGTCTGCGCGAAGAATTGCAGAGCGGGTCGGGTGAGATTGCCCTGCGGCATGGCGCCAATATGTCGGCGCAGGTGGTGGCGGCCTGGGTGGCTTGCGAGGCGTATCGTGACCCGCAAGGTGAACCGCTTGCCCTGCCGCTGCGCGCTGCGGGCGCCGCGGCCAGTTTTGAAAATCTGGTGCGGCTGGTGAAGGCCGACATGCGGCCGCGTACCGTGCTGGATGAACTGCTGCGCGCCGGCGTGGTGGAGCAGCAGGATGACGTGGTGAGGCTGGCTCGCGGCGGCTATGTCTCCGATCTGCCCGAGGACAGGCTGGCTTTCATGGGGGCGCATATCGGCGACCATCTGCGGGCCACGGTGCACAACCTGGAAGGTCGCACGCCGACTTATCTGGAGCAATCGGTCTATTTCGACGATCTGCCGCCCATCGTTCCGGGCGAGGTGCGCGACGACCTGCGTGAGTACGGTGAACAGGTCTTGCAAGAGGCTTACCAGCGCATCGCGCGTGCGGAAAAGACGGCTCAATCCGCGCAAGCCGACGATCTCGGTGCGCCGCAAACCAACAAGAAGCGCCTGCGCCTCGGGGTGTATTACTACGAAGACGATATGCCCGCTTCGAACTCAGCCGGGGAGCAGCCGTGAAAGCCGCGTTGAAAGCAGTCGTTCGTGCCTGGATCCCGGGGCTGCGCTTCGTGGGCGTGGCCTGCTTAGGGTTGATGCTGGGTCTGGCGGGCTCGCTTGCAGCCACGCCAGGCGGGATCGGCGGTACGGGTATCGATCCCGGCGGCATCGGCGGCACCGGCATCAGCCCTGGTGGAATCGGCGGGACGGGCATTGTGGCCATCGGCCCGGTTCAGCGCTTCGGCAGCATTTTCGTCAACGGCGGTGAATATGAACTGCCCGCGCAGACACGCTATCGCGTGGATGGACAGTCCGCATCCGAGAACAGCCTGCATTTAGGCGACATGGTGCGCGTCCATGCCGTAGAGCAGGGCGGGCGGCTGGATGCGCTGGCGGTGGACATCAGCCATGCGGTGATCGGTCGCGTGTCGCAGATCGATCAATCTCAGGGGCGGCTGGTGGTGCTGGGCCAGACCGTGCAAATCCTGCCCGGTACTTTGTTGCGCACCGCTGAAAATCAGCCTTTGCCGCTATCGCGCCTGAAGGTGGGCGACGAGGTGCGCATCAGCGCGCTCGATCAAGGCGCGGGGCATTGGCAGGCGATGCGGCTGACTCTGCTCTCGGCTCTGCCCGCGGGACACGGTTCGCCGTTTTTGCTGCGCGGCAAAATCGAGGCGACCAACGCTCAACTGCAGCGGGTCAAGATCAATGGTGTCTGGCTGTCGGTACGCAGCGGTGCGGCGCATACCGGATTGGTGGTCGGCGCCGAGGTCGTGGCGCGCGGCAGTCAGCAGGGCCAGGGAAATGTGATTGATTCTCTTCAGGCGATAGCGCCTTTGGCCGCGCCGATCGGCACGCGCGTGGCGATGGTGGGTTTTTTGCAGGCCGGCTCTCTGGGCAAGCCAGGCTGGGAATTACAAGGCTTTCAGGTCAGGGGCGCCGATGCGCTGATGCAGGCGCAATTGCAGTCTGCCGCTCGGTCGCAGGCCGCGCCGGTGTTCATCGCCGGCACCTTGACGGCGGCGCAGACGGTGGCGGTCGAGCGCGTGATCCCGAACGTGAACGCGCTGCAATTTGCGCTGCCGCCCCTGGCCGGTGCGCAGATGCCTGCCGCAAAAGCAGGCGATGTGGGCTCGATGCCTGATACGGCGGCTCAGTTCAAGTCGAACGGTGCGGGGCTGAACCTGTCGAGCCCGGCCTTCGTTGCGCCGACGGTGCCCATGGTGATCCAGCCGGGGTTTACCGCACCCTCGATTCCCGCGGCGCCCGTCGTGCCGCAGGTGCCGCAAATGCCGCAAATGCCTGCTGTCAACACGCCCTCCGTGGCGCCCCCCGTGGTCGCTCCGCCGCAAGTGCCCGTCGTCGTGCCACCGACAGTGCCCCCGCTGGTTGTGAACCCACCCAGCGTGACGACGCCCACCCTGCCCAACGGACTGCAAATTCCCACTGTGCCGCGCCCATGAAAAAAGCCAGCTTGCGCTGGCCTTTTTCATCACTGGGCGAGGTGAGAACGGAGGTCAGAACACGATCTGGCCGCCTATGCCGACGCCAAAATTGGCGCTGCCATCGCTCAGGCCCTTGTCCACATAGACCTGGAACCCGCTGCCATTTGGGGTGAGGTTGTAGTTCCACGCCGCAATCAGGTCTGAGGGAGCGGACGCACCGGCCACCATCGACTGCTGACCGGCGTACATCAAGGTGAAAATATGCTGCTGGCTGGCCGCGTAGCTGGCGCCAAACTGGTAGATCGCGATGTTGCGCAGATTCTGTCCGGCCGGGTTGCCCACGAAACGGTAGCCGAGATTGGCAAACGGAAACCAGATCTTGCCCACGATCTGCTGCAGGCCCACCCCCAGCTCGTAATCGTTCTTGCCCGTGCCCAGACCGTTGTCGGACGAAGCGGTGCCGAATTTGACTTTGGCGTAGGGCGTGATGGAGGGCGTGAGACCGCCGCCCTGGAAAATCTTGTAATGTCCAGCCAGCCACACGTCGCCCAGGCCGCTGGCGGAGCGGGTTTGCGTGGAACCGGAGCCGCCCACAACCGTATTGCCGACAATGGTGGAACCGACGGGCAGGCCGCT
>CALBRU010000209.1 GCA_937927695.1 uncultured Thiomonas sp.
TAGTCTCGCCACCGTTCACGATGCGGCTGGTCTCGAACAGAATCATGCCCGACATCAGCAGCACCACCGCGGCCGAAACCGCGAGCGACAACGCTGGCATCTGGAAGAACACCGCCGCCAACCCGGCCAGCAGCGCCACGATCATGCCGGCAAACAGGAAGCCGCCCATGAAGCTGAAATCGCGCTTGCTGGTGAGCACCCAGGCCGACAGCCCGAAGAAAATCAGCGCCGTGCCGCCGAAGGCCATCGCCACGATCTCGCTCCCGCCTTGCATCGCCAGGTAATGATTGACAATGGGGCCCAGCGTGTAACCCATGAAACCTGTCAGCGCGAACACCGCGCCCAGACCCCACACGCTGTTGCTCAGCTTGTAAGTGGCAAACAGCAGGCCGAAATAGCCCACCAGGGTGAGAATGATGCCGGGATGCGGCAGCTTGAGCGCGACGCTCACCGCCGCCACCGCCGCGCTGAACGTCAGGGTCAGCGCCAGCAAGGCATAGGTATTGCGCAGCACGCGGTGCGCAGGCATAGAAGCGGAATCAGGAGCGGCAGCCGTGCCGGTGGAATACACCACGGCACTCTTGCCCCAGGCATTGCTCTCGTTCATGTTGAACTCCATAAAAGAATCAAGACAGCACCAACTTTAGAGATGTTGTCACTTCGAGTAAATTCGTATTTTCGACTTTTTCATTTCGGTTTTTGCGAATAGATTGGAAATCACACAAATGAATTTCAAGCACTTGTACTACTTCTGGGTCACAGCCAAGACGGGCGGCATCGTGCGGGCGGGCAAGCAGCTGCACCTCACACCGCAAACGCTCAGCGGGCAGATCAAGCTGCTGGAGGAGTACTTCAATAAACGGCTGCTGCGCAAAAGCGGCCGCAATCTGGAACTGACCGAAGCCGGCCAACTAGTGCTGCGCTATGCGGAGGAAATCTTCACCCTGGGCGCGGAACTGGAGGCCGCACTGCAACACGACCAGCCCGCCCGTCCCACCGCGCCGCTGCGCATCGGCGTGACCGATGCCGTGCCGAAAGCCATTGCCTACCGCCTCATCGAGCCCGCACTGCAAGGCGGCGAGTCACCCCGGCTGGTGTGCGAAGAAGGCGAAATGGACGATCTGCTGGCCGATCTGGCGGTGCACCGGCTCGATCTGGTGATCGCCGACGCCCCGCTGCCCGCGCATGTGAATGTGCGGGCGTTCAACCACCGGCTGGGCCGAACCACCTTGAGTTTCTATGCCAGCGCTTCGCTGCTGGATCGCGCCACGCAGCCTTTTCCGCAGTGTCTGGCAGAGCTGCCGCTGCTGCTGCCCGCCACATCGTCGGCGGTGCGCGGGCAGATCGATCAATGGCTGGGGCAAAACAAGATTGCCGCCCACATCGCCGGGGAATTCGAGGACGGCGCGCTGATGACCGCCTTCGGCCGCGAGGGCCGGGGCGCGTTTGCCGCACCCAGCGTGCTACAGGCCGACATCGCTCGCGAACTTGGCGTGACGCTGCTCGGGCACTGCACCGACATGCATCAGGAGTTCTACGCCATCTCGGTCGAGCGGCGCATCACTCACCCCGGCGTGGCGCAGATCACCCGCGTGGCCAAGGATCTGCTGGGCGACTGAGCGCTTGGCGGCTTACGGAAAAGCGGGAATGTCGTTGTCCATCCCCTCCGAGGCCACGTTCGGGCAGCACTCCTTCGTGCGATCCATGATGTGCTGCACCTGCTCGTGCGCCACGTCGGCCATCACCAGCACCTGACCCGATGCGATCGCCTCCTTGAAGCGTTCAAGCCGGGTGCTGCTCACGCTCACCCCCACCATACTGCTGGCCCAACTGCCCACCAGCGCTCCCGCCGCAGCCAGCGCAATGACCAGCCCGCCACCGGGAATGATGGCCATGCCCGGCAGCGCCACGGCCACCAACCCAGCCACAAGGCCGGTGGCGCCACCCGCCGCCGCACCGCGCTCGATGGCGGGAATCAGGTCGGATCGCTGAGCCACGCCCGCCTCGGGCAAGTCGCCCATCGGCGTGCCCTCCCGCGCCAACACGTGAATATGCTTGTCTGGAATGCGTGCCAGCAGCAGGCTGTCGACCAAAGCGTGCGCGCTATTTACATCTGGCGCGAGAAAAAAGAGTCTGCGCATAAGTGTCTCCTGATCAATTGCCCGCCTGAACCAAAGACGCCGCTGTCTCTGTTTAGCTGGACTGATTACAAGCGTAAGGGGGAAATATGAAAACAGACTTAGGGTTTTGTCGTAGTTGGCGATACTGCACCGCAAACCAGATAGGACCTCAGTGCGGTCGCAGATCGGCTACAGTTCTAATTGACGTAAACGTCAATTAACCATGCCGCTGCGCCATGTACGCAGCGTCGAAGGAGACCGCGATGACCGACTTGTCCGAGGCCAAGGTGCTGGCCGCCTATTCGCCGCAGCAGCGGCTGCGTTTCGTTACGGCCGCCTCGCTGTTCGACGGCCACGATGCCGCCATCAACATCATGCGGCGCATCCTCATCAGCATGGGGGCCGAGGTCATTCACCTGGGCCATAACCGTTCGGTGGACGAGATCGTCACCGCGGCGATTCAGGAGGACGCGCACGCCATCGCCATTTCCAGCTATCAGGGCGGGCATGTGGAATTTTTCCGCTACATGATCGATCGGCTGCGCGAGCTGGGCGCAGGGCATATTCAGGTGTTTGGCGGCGGCGGCGGTGTGATCGTCGCCGACGAAATCGAGGCGCTGCAGCAGTATGGCGTGGCCCGCATCTACAGCCCGGAAGACGGTCAGCGGCTGGGTCTGCAAGGCATGATCGGCGACATGCTGCAACGCGCCGACCGCCCCCTGCCCGCGCTGGACGCAAAACAAGCGACTGCCGCGCTGCCGAATTCGCCATCCTTGCTCGCACGCCTGATCACGCAGATTGAAAACGGCACAGCCGACGCGGCGCTGATGCACAGCCTTCACCAGCAAGCTGAAGGCGCGCGCGGAGTGGTGCTGGGCGTGACGGGCACCGGCGGCGCAGGCAAGAGCAGCCTGGTGGACGAGCTGATCCGCCGCGCCCGACTCGATCAGGACGACGCCCTGCGCATCGCCGTCATCAGCATCGATCCCTCGCGGCGCAAAAGCGGCGGCGCGTTGCTGGGCGACCGCATCCGCATGAACGCCATCGGGCCGTGGGCCCGGCAAGATCGATCGTCCGCCGGGCCGTCCCAAGGACGATCAGCCCCCTCGGGGGGCAGCGCAGCCGCGGCAGCGGCCAGCGTGGGGGCTCACCCATCGTCCGCCGGGCCGTCCCAAGGACGATCAGCCCCCTCGGGGGGCAGCGCAGCCGCGGCAGCGGCCAGCGTGGGGGCTCACCCATCGTCCGCCGGGCCGTCCCAAGGACGATCAGCCCCCTCGGGGGGCAGAGCAGCCGCGGCAGCGGCCAGCGTGGGGGCACACATTTTTATGCGCAGTCTCGCCACCCGGCAATCGGGCGGGGAACTCAGCGCAGCGCTGCCCGAAGTCATCGCCGCATGCAAGGCGACGGGCTTCGATCTCATCATCGTCGAAACCTCGGGCATCGGCCAGGGCGATGCGGCCATCGTGCCGCACGCCGACGCCAGCCTGTACGTGATGACGCCGGAATTCGGCGCGGCCAGCCAGTTGGAGAAAATCGACATGCTCGACTTCGCCGACTTCGTCGCCATCAACAAATTCGACCGCAAGGGCGCGTTGGACGCGCTGCGCGACGTGGCCAAGCAGCTGCAGCGCAACCGCGAAGCCTGGACGGCCAAGCCCGAAGACCTGCCCGTGTTCGGCACCATGGCCGCGCGCTTCAATGACGACGGCGTGACGGCGCTGTATCAGGCCATCAAACCCCGGCTGGCTGAGCATGGGCTCGCGCTCGCGGACGGACGGCTCCCTCCCGTCGCCACGCGCCACAGCACACATCAGACGCCCATCGTGCCCGCCGCACGCAGCCGCTATCTGGCGGAAATCGCCGACGCCGTGCGCGGCTATCACCGCAATGTCGAGACGCAAGCCACCCTGGCGCGCGAGGCGCAGCAGTTGCGCGAAAGCGGCCGCATGCTGCACGCGGCCAACCCGCACAAAATCTCCGCAGTGCAAGCCGTGACCGATCTGGCCGAACAGCGCGAAGCCCGAATGCAGCCTGCCGCGCGCAAGCTGCTGGCCATGTGGCCCGACATGCAGCGCGCCTACGCCGGTGACGAATATGTGGTGAAAATTCGCGACCGCGAAATCCGCACTCGCCTCACGCACACCACGCTGTCGGGCACCACGCTGCGCAAAGTGGTGCTGCCGCACTATGCCGACCACGGCGAGGTGCTGCGCTGGCTGATGCGCGACAACGTGCCGGGCAGCTTTCCCTACACCGCGGGCACTTTCGCCTTCAAGCGGGAGAACGAAGACCCGACCCGCATGTTCGCCGGCGAGGGCGATGCCTTTCGCACCAACCGGCGCTTCAAGTTGTTGAGTGAGGGTATGCCAGCCAAGCGCCTGTCCACCGCCTTCGATTCGGTTACACTTTACGGTGCCGATCCCGACCGCCGCCCGGACATCTACGGCAAGGTGGGCAATTCCGGCGTGAGCATCGCCACCCTCGATGACCTGAAGGTGCTGTACGACGGCTTCGATCTGTGCGATCCGGCCACCTCGGTGAGCATGACCATCAACGGCCCCGC
>CALBRU010000210.1 GCA_937927695.1 uncultured Thiomonas sp.
CCCAGACCTGCCGCGTTCGCGTCAGCCCCCGAGGGGGATGAGAAAACTTGGGGCAACCCGGCGTTTTCTCATGTGAGCAGGGCGTTAATCTAGGCGTTGAGTTGACCTGTTCAGACCGTCGCCGGGGTGGCGTCGAGTGAAGGGTAATCGGTGTAGCCTGCCTCGCCGCCGCCGTAGAAGGTGGCAGGGTTGGGTTTGTTCAGTGCAGCGCCTTGCTGAAAACGCGCCACCAGATCCGGGTTGGCGATGAAGGGGCGGCCGAAGGCTACCGCGTCGGCCAGCCCCGAAGCCAGGCGGGCGTCGGCGGATTCCCGGGTGTAGTTGCCGCAGACGATGATGCGTCCCGCATAGGCGGCACGCAGTTTTTTGCGGAACTCGTCGGTCAGGGCCGGGCCGCCCGCCCAGTCGGGTTCGGCGACGTGGATGTAGGCGATGGCGCGGCGGTTGAATTCCTGCGCCAGATAGAGGTGAATCTCTTCGGTCTGCGCGTCCTGAATGTCGTGACGATTGAAATGCGGCGAGATGCGCACTCCCACCCGGTTCGCACCGGCCACCGCAATCAGTGCATCGATGGCTTCGAGCACGATGCGGGCGCGGTTTTCCAGGCTGCCGCCGTATTGATCGGTGCGTTGGTTGGTGTTGGTCGCCAAAAACTGTTGCAGCAGATAGCCGTTGGCGCTGTGCAGCTCCAGCAGGTCGAAGCCCGCTTCAAGCGCGCGCTCGGCTGCTCGTCGGTAGTCGGCGATGATGCCCGGAATTTCGGTGGTTTCGAGCGCGCGCGGCATATCGCAGGGCACGCGCTTGGGGCCTTCGTCAGGCATCACGACGAAGGATTCGCCTGTGTCGCTGCGCAGGGCGCTGGGCGCGACCGGGGCCTGGCCGTCTTGTTGAAGCAGGTGGTGGGAGATACGTCCCACATGCCAGAGCTGCATGGCCATATGGCCGCCGGCGGCGTGCACCGCATCGGTGACTATTTTCCAGCCGGCGACTTGCGCGTCGGTGTAAATGCCCGGGGTGAAGGCGTAACCCTGACCTTGCCGGGAAATTTGCGTGGCCTCGCTCACGATCAGCCCGGCGGAGGCGCGCTGGGCGTAATAGCGTGCATTCATTTCGCCCGGAATGTCGCCCGGTTGTTGCGCGCGGGAGCGCGTCAGCGGCGCCATCACCATGCGGTTGGGCAATTGCAGGGCGCCGAGTTGGAGGGGGGTGAACAGGGTAGGTGCAGTCATGTCATTCCTTTTGTTGTTGCAGTGCGTCAATATCGTAGGGGCCTTTCGCAAGGCCTGCACGAGTGCTGGAAAACAGACTGACCCTCTCGGTTCAGTGCGCGTCTGGCGTGTTTTTATAGATTGGGCTTTGCTCAGGGCCGGAAAGCTGGGCCTCGTATAGCGAGGGATAACGCGCCTTGCGCGTCAGCCAGACCTGAAGCAGAAAGCTGATGACCACCGCGAGCATGGTGGGCGCCATGAGCTTGTAGCCGCCGGTCATTTCGGCCACCATCACCATGGTGGCGATGGGCACGCGCGCGGCGCCGCCGAACACGGCCGCCATACCCACCAGCGCCAAACCCGCAATGGGCACACCTGTGATGCCCAAGTGATGCATCAGCGTGCCCAGGGACGCCCCCAGCAGCGCGCCGACAAACAGGCTGGGCGCAAACACGCCGCCCGATCCCCCGGAACCGACGGTCAGCGACAGCGTCAGCACCTTGAGCAGCGAAAGCGCCAGCAGGAACAGCACGCCGGCCCCCACCGTCCCTTGCACCGCCAGTTGCATCACGCCATAGCCGCCTGCCAGAATCTGCGGAGCGAACATGCCGACGATGCCCACGATCAGTCCGCCGATGGCCGGCTTGACGTGATTGGGAATGGGCAGGGCGCGAAACCCGTCGCGCAGGCGATAGAACACCGTGGGCAGAATCGCCGCCATCAAGCCGCTGAAAATTCCCAGGATGGCGTACCAGATCAGCTCAACCGGTGCATCGAAATTCACGCTCGCAGGCACGGTGAACAGCGTGCCCCAGCCGGTGAACAGGCAGACCGTGGCAAAACCCACCGCGGCGCTGGTGAGGGTGTAGGGCAGGGCGCGGCCGTCGAAGGCCATGCTGGAGTAGAGCACCTCGACGGCGAAAATCGCCGTACCCAGCGGACTTTTGAAAATGGCCGACAGCCCCGCGGCCATGCCGGTGAGCACCATCAGGCGCTTTTCGTCTTCGCTCAAATTCAGCAGTCGCCCGATCAGCGAGCCCACCCCGGCGGCGATCTGCGCCGTGGGGCCTTCGCGCCCGGCGACGCCGCCCGAGCCGATGGTGACTGCCGATGCAATGCTCTTGACCACGATGACCCGCCCGCGGATATAGCCACCCAGTTGGTGATAGGCCTTGACCGCGCCATCCGTGCCGTGTCCTTCGGCTTCTGGCGCAAAGGTGTAAACCAGCAGGCCGGAGATCAGGCCGCCCAGCGTGGTTGATGCCGGAATCCACCAGTTCAGCGCGCCGGTGTGCGGTATGGCGTGCAGCGATAGGGCTTGCGTCACCGTGGTCGGCTCCACATGGGCGATGGCGCCCAGCATCCAGACCTGCGCCAGATCGAGCATGCGCAGAAACAGCAC
>CALBRU010000211.1 GCA_937927695.1 uncultured Thiomonas sp.
GCCAGAATCACCTCTTCCACCGCGCCGTCGAGCGCGCGGGTCATCAGCCGGTCGAGGCCGATTTCTTTCGGCCCCAGGCCATCGAGCGGGCTGATACGTCCCATGAGCACGAAGTACAGGCCGTGGTAGGTCAGCGTCTGCTCTACTGCGGCGAGATCGGCGGGGCTTTCCACCACGCAAAGCTGGCGGGCATCGCGCCTCGGGTCGGCGCAAATGCTGCAGACCGCGTCTTCAGTGAGGGTGTTGCAGCGCGCGCAGCGTTGCACTGCGCCCAAGGCCGCGTCGAGTGCGCGGGCGATATGCTGCGCGGCCTCGCGGTCGTGTTCGAGCAGGTGATAGGCCATGCGCGACGCCGACTTCGGCCCGACGCCGGGCAAATGCCGCAGGGCTTCGATCAGTGCGTCGAGCGCGGGCACATGGCCGGGCGCGGCCTCATGCATGACGTGAAGAGGTCAAGTTCGGGGCAACTTCAGATCAACTTCGCCCGTCGCTCAGAACGGCAGCTTCATGCCGGGCGGCAGGGGCATGCCCGCAGTGGCGGCGCCCATTTTTTCCTGCGAAGTGGCCTCGGCCTTGCGCACCGCGTCGTTGAAGGCTGCGGCCACCAGATCTTCGAGCATGTCGCGATCTTCGGCCACCAGGCTGGGGTCGATGCTCACGCGCTTGACACCAAACTTGCAGGTCATCGTCACTTTCACCAAGCCCGCGCCAGACTGACCCTCCACTTCGATGGTGGCGAGTTCGTCCTGGATGCGCTTGAGGTTGTCCTGCATCATCTGCGCCTGCTTCATCAGGCCGGAGAGTTGTCCTTTGTTGAACATGGGGTGTCCTTCGATTGAGAGATGAAATCGCCGCGCGTGCAGCAACGCGGCATTGTCGGTCAGGCAGATGTCGGCTGCGCTGACGGGGGCATGGGTTTGAGGCTGCCGGGCACGATTTGCGCGCCCAGATCGTGCATGAGCTGCTGCACCAGCGGATCGTTGCGAATCGCGGCCTCGGCATCGGCCTGCGCCTGGGCCTTGGCGCGCGCGTCGCGTTGAGTTGCGCTGTCCGTCACTTCGCCGGCCTCGGCGCGCAGCACGATGTCTTGCCCCAAGGCCAGACGCACGGCGGTCTGCAGCTTGTCGAGCGACCCAGCGCGGGTGAGCTGTTCGTTGGGCACGCGCAGCAGCCAATCCATGCCTTGCATGGCTACCAGTTCGCTTTGCTGCGCCAGCGCGCGTGGCAGACCCGCGGGCACTTCCAGCCGCTGCACCAGCGTGGGCCAGTCGGTGTCGGGCGAGATTTGCAGGGGCGGTTTGATGTCGGCGTGGCGGGGTGGTGCGATGGGCTGCGGCTGGGGTTGCGGTTCGGGCCTTGCCGCATAGTTTGTCGCCGGCGCTTCCTCCGCAGCGAACACGGGAGCGGCGGGTTCCAGGGGCGCGCTCAAGGTCGCTGCGGTACGCGGCATGGCCTTGGCTGCGGTCTGCGCCGTAGGCTTGGCGGATGGCGGCTCGCGCTGTGCTGCGACCTGCGCCGTGGCCGACTGCGATGGTGGCGAAGCCGGGGCCGCCGCCTTGGGCAGCGCCAGCCCTCCCGGCGGCAAGCTGGGCACGCTGCCCGCGATGACCGGGGCGAAGGCCAGCAGGCGCAGCAGAGTCATGGTGAAACCGGTGCGGTCGTCCGGGGCGAGAGACAGCTCGTTGCGCCCGTGCAGCACCGTGGTGTAGGCCAGTTGCACCAGCTCCGGGCTGAGCTGCGCGGCCAGGGCGACCAGCGCTTCATGCTGCGGGTCGTCGACATCGGCGGCCTGCGGCACGAGTTGCAGCAGGGCGATGGTTTGCAGCAGCGCGGCCAGCTCTTCCAGCGCCGCACCGAAGGACAGACCGCGGGCTTCCAGCGCATCGGCCTGATGGATGAGCGCCACCCCGTCCTGCGCGGCCAGCGCCTGCAGGATCTGCAACAAATCGCTGCGATCGACCGTGCCCAGCATCTGCTGCACCGCTGCCGTCTCGACCCGCCCGGCGCAGTAGGCCAGCGCCTGGTCGGTGAGCGAGAGCGCGTCGCGCATCGAGCCGTGCGCGGCGCGGGCGATGAGCCGCAGCGCGGCGTCATCGGCCGGCACGTTCTCGGCCTGCAGTACCTGCCGCAAATGGCCGACGATGGCGCCCGGCATCATCGGCTTGAGGTTGAACTGCAGGCAGCGCGACAACACCGTCACCGGCACCTTCTGCGGGTCGGTAGTGGCGAGCACGAACTTCACATAATCGGGCGGCTCTTCCAGCGTCTTCAGCATGGCGTTGAACGCGTGGTTGGAGAGCATGTGCACTTCGTCGATGATGTAGACCTTGAAGCGCCCCGCCGTGGGCTTGTAGACCGCCTGTTCCAGCAGCGTGGTCATGTCTTCGACGCCGCGATTGGAGGCGGCGTCGAGTTCGATGTAATCGACAAAACGCCCGGCGTCGATCTCGGTGCAGGCCGGGCACACGCCGCACGGCTGGCTGGTGACGCCGCCCTGCCCGTCCGGCCCGGTGCAATTGAGCGCCTTGGCCAGAATGCGCGACACCGTGGTCTTGCCCACCCCGCGCGTGCCGGTGAACAGATAGGCATGGTGCAGACGGTCGTGGTCGAGCGCATGGGTAAGCGCCCGCACCACATGGTCTTGTCCCACGAGCGAGGCAAAGGTTTTGGGGCGCCACTTGCGCGCCAGCGCGACGGAATTCATAGGCCGGATTCTAGGAGCCTGTCGGGCTTGAGGATCGCGGGCTGCAAAATGGCGGTGTGGCATCCTGTGGCAGCGGCTTTTTGCCCCATGGCTTCGGCTATGGGGCGGCAAATCCGCCGCCCCATAGAATCCACACCGCCCCTTTTGCCATCCGCGCACCCCAAGCCCGACAGGTTCCCCGTGACCTTCAGCCGCGACTCCATCGCCTGCTGCGTAATCGCGCTGCTTGGTGCGGCCCTGCTCGCGGGTTGCGCTTCGTCGCCACCCCGCGGCGGGGTGGTATCAGCCGCCGTCTGGCATGTGCTCACCCCGGCTGATCTCCAGCCGGGCCAGCTACGCGCCGAGGAACTGCGTGCCCTGATTGCCGCGCCGATTCCTCCAGGCGCCCTTGCTGAAGGCCGCGTCGTTGGCCTGCAATGCGCCATGATGACCGACGGCTGGTGGAGCACGCTGGGGCTGCTGCCACCCGGCATGCGAGCGCCGCGTGGCACCGTGGTACGGGTCCGGGTGGAGCAGCAGGGCGACAACGACCTGACCGCCTTCAACCAAGTGCTCGGCTCCGAGCCCGGCCTCGTCGGCAGCATGCCCGCGTACCGCGCCATTCCCGATTGGCGCGAACGTGGCTTGCCCGCCAACTATGAGCGTGTGGCTCTCTCCCCCGAAATCCGCGCACGCTACCTCGTGGTGCAAGGCAGCTATCTCATCCGTTGCCAGCGCTGAGCGCCCCCGTGGGGGACAAGCAGGGGCGCGGTCAGGTCTAGCTCCGTAGCGTTCGCCTCGCCCACCAAGTAC
>CALBRU010000212.1 GCA_937927695.1 uncultured Thiomonas sp.
CGTCGGCCTGCGCAAGGACGGTGCCTCCTGGAGCAAGGCCAAGAAGGCCGGCCTGAAGGTCGCCGAGGTCGAAAAGGCCGTTGAAGGCGCCGATGTGGTGATGATGCTCATGCCCGACGAGAACATCGCCGAGGTCTATCGCAATGCCGTCGAGACGAACATGAAAAAGGGGGCCGCACTGGCCTTTGCACACGGCTTCAACGTGCATTACGGCCAGGTTCAGCCGCGCGCCGATCTCGACGTCATCATGATCGCCCCCAAGGCGCCCGGCCATACCGTGCGCAATACCTACACCCAGGGCGGCGGCGTGCCGCATCTGATCGCGGTGCATGCCGACAAGTCGGGCAAGGCGCGCGATCTGGCGCTTTCTTATGCAGTGGCCAACGGCGGCGGCAAGGCCGGCATCATCGAGACCAACTTCCGCGAAGAGACCGAGACCGATCTGTTCGGCGAGCAGGCGGTGCTGTGCGGCGGTACTGTCGAATTGATCAAGGCCGGTTTCGAGACCCTGGTCGAGGCTGGGTACGCGCCCGAGATGGCCTATTTCGAGTGCCTGCACGAACTCAAGCTCATTGTCGATCTGATCTACGAAGGCGGCATTGCCAACATGAA
This sequence comes from uncultured Thiomonas sp., assembly GCA_937927695.1. Taxonomy (GTDB): domain Bacteria; phylum Pseudomonadota; class Gammaproteobacteria; order Burkholderiales; family Burkholderiaceae_C; genus Thiomonas. The sequence continues at coordinate 613 of CALBRU010000212.1, forward strand.
CTACTCGATCTCCAACAACGCGGAGTACGGCGAGTACGTCACCGGGCCGAAGGTCGTCACCGAGGACACCAAGAACGCCATGCGTCAGTGCCTCAGGGACATCCAGACCGGTGAATACGCCAAGAGCTTCATTCTGGAAAACCGTGCCGGTGCGCCGACTTTGCTCTCGCGTCGCCGTCTGACCTCCGATCATCAGATCGAACAGGTCGGTGAGAAGCTGCGTGCGATGATGCCTTGGATCAAGGCCAACAAACTGGTGGACAAATCGAAGAACTGATCTTCGGACTCTTTGACTTTCACAACACCCGGCCCATGCCGGGTGTTGTGCTTAATGCCGGGCCTTCCGGCGACTAAACTCCACCCATGACTTATCCCCATCCCATTCTGGCCCGCGAAGGCTGGCCCTTTATTGCCAGCAGCGTGTTGCTTTCCGTGATCGTTTGGGCGCTCGCCGGGTTTTGGTGGTCATTGCCGATCTGGCTGCTGACGATTTTCGTGGTGCAGTTCTTTCGCGATCCCGCCCGTCCAATCCCTCGCGATCCGCTCGCAGTTCTCAGCCCGGCCGATGGCCGCATCGTGGCCATTACGCATGCGTTCGACCCTTACGCCGGGCGCGATGCACTCAAGATCAGTGTGTTCATGAACGTGTTCAATGTGCACTCGAACCGTGCCCCGGTGGACGGCGCCTTGCGCGATGTGCAATATTTCCCGGGCAAATTTGTGAACGCCGATCTCGACAAAGCCTCCGAGCAAAACGAGCGCAATGCGCTGGTGATCGATTGCGATGGTCGCGTGGTGACTGCCGTGCAAGTTGCCGGCTTGATTGCCCGGCGCATCCTTTGCTACGTCAAGGCGGGCGATGCATTGCAGCGCGGGCAACGGTTTGGATTCATCCGGTTTGGTTCGCGTGTCGATGTCTATCTGCCGCTGGATACACAGTCGCGTGTTTCGATCGGAGACAAGGTTTACGCCAGCAGCACCGTGCTGGCCGATTTCGCCGCCTGAAGTCCTTTTCTTAAGACGCCTATTCGTTCAGAGAGGTTGAGCATGTCGCGAAATGTGGCCCAATTTCCCCCGCAGACCAGTTTGTCGGAACGGACGGATGCTGCCCCAGAAGCCGATACGCCCCGGTCACCGGAGATGGCCTATCAGCCGCCTGAGCCTGACGACGATCCTGCACACCGTCGTCGGCGCGGCATCTATCTTCTACCCAACTCCTTCACCGCTGCCGCGTTGTTCTGCGGTTTCTACGCCATCGTGATGGCGATGAGCGGGCGATATGACTCCGCGGCCACGGCCATCTTCGCCGCCATGGTGCTCGACAGCCTCGATGGCCGGGTTGCGCGGATGACCAATACCCAAAGCGAATTCGGCGCCCAGTTCGACTCACTCGCCGACATGGTGTCGTTCGGTGCGGCCCCTGCGCTCATCATTTATGAATGGTCACTGCGCGGTCTGGGCAAGCTGGGCTGGTTGGCTGCCTTTGTGTATTGCGCAGGGGCAGCTCTGCGGCTTGCGCGCTTTAACACCAATGTTGCGGTGATCGACAAACGCTACTTTCAAGGCCTGCCTAGTCCGGCCGCTGCCGCGCTGGTGGCCGGTTTTCTCTGGATCATGACCGATGCCGGTGTGCAGGGCGCGCATGTCGCTTGGTTCAGTTTTGTCATCACGCTTTTCGCCGGGCTCACCATGGTGACCAACGTGCCGTTCTACAGCTTCAAGGACGTGAGCTTTCGCCGCAGCGTGCCGTTCATCAGCATCTTTCTCATCGTGCTGCTGATAGGTCTGATCGCGTACCAGCCGCCGCTGGTGTTGTTTGGCTTGTTTGTTTTATATGGATTGTCCGGCTACGGCGTGTATGTGTGGCATCGTCTCAAGGGCCGCCCGGTTAGCGTGATCGCCACCTCAGTGGACGAGCCTGACGAACGCGGCTTGCATTGATTCATTATTTTGCGGATGAGTGTTGACAAGCAGTTCGGACGCTGCGAAAATAATTGTTTTACGCGGGAATAGCTCAGTTGGTAGAGCGCAACCTTGCCAAGGTTGAGGTCGCGAGTTCGAGCCTCGTTTCCCGCTCCAAATTCTCAGCAAAAAAGGGAAGCCAAGCTTCCCTTTTTTGTGTCCGGTGCATGTTGTCTCTTTCCTGTGGTGACGCAGGGTTTGACCAATGGCAGATCAAGCCTGGGTCAGCGCAGCAGCATCCGGCGGTTTTGCGTACGATCTCCAATCTTGACGCACAAGCCAAGTCGCCCGGCGGGGTGGCAGAGTGGTTATGCAGCGGCCTGCAAAGCCGTCTATGCCGGTTCGATTCCGACCCCCGCCTCCAAATATCGTTAAAAAACAACACCTTGCGCAATTGGCCCACACTAACGCTGTGGGCTTTTTTTCGTCTTTCGGACATCAATTTGTCCTTGCATTGACCCTGTAGTGACCAAAAAATCTTTTCTTTTCCGAGAGTGTCCCAAGAGCCACGCTGCATCTGCTCGGCGCTCACGCCGCCGCCGATCTGCTCGGACCTTCTTACAGCACCATCTGGCACAGGATCGGCGTCGCTCAGTTGGGGGAGTGCAAGGCAACATTTGAGTGCAAAAATAGATAGCGAGTGAAATCGGACAAGGGAGCGCAGCTTGATCAAATCGTACGCAGACTACCAAAGGTACCTTGAGGCAGACCGAATTGCTTTGGGAGTAAATTCGCGTTGGGCTTGGGTGTTTGACGAAATTTTTCAATTTCAGCGCTTGCTTAGAAAGGTCGAATTTCTCACAAACTGTGAGAAAAATTTTCTTCGGCGGCGTCTCGCAGTACATCGTTTTCGTAAGCTTTCGATCAAACTCGGATTCTCGATACCGATCAATGTGTTTGGTCCTGGCCTTGCAATTTTGCACTACGGCACGATCGTCGTGAATTCTGGAGCAAGAATTGGTTCTAATTGCAGAATTCATACAGGCGTGAATATAGGGGCGCAGCTTGGCAGAGGAGACGAAGTTCCAAAAATAGGACATAACTGTTATATTGCGCCAGGGGCAAAAATTTTTGGTGCTATAGAGATAGGAGATAATACGGCGGTGGGCGCCAATGCGGTAGTCAATAAAAGTTTTCCAGAGGGTAATGTCACTATCGGCGGTATTCCTGCTAAGGTTATTTCACAAAAATCGACTAAGGGACTTTTTGTTCATGGAGATGCTCAATTTTGAGGCGGCCAGATCGCGTCGTTAAGTCTCGTATTTGAAGTTCATGTTGTCAATCTAAATTGGCATTCCATTCAATATGCATGCCCCAATACGTATCTTAATGGTGGTCGACGGACGCTATCCTGCAACGGGTGGTGCAGAGATGCAAGCCCGGCTACTTAGCCGGTCATTCGCCGCTGCTGGTCACGAGGTGAGTGTTTTGGTACCGCACCTAGACCGTTCGCTCCCGATTATCGATCGGGTCGATGGTATACCGGTACTCAGATTGAGATATCCGAAAATAAGAGGACTTGGTGCGATATTGCTCAATCTAAATTTTGCGCTCTGGTTGTTGAGGCATCAGGGTGAATATGATGCTATTCATATTCATATGATGCATAATCTTGCCGGGGCTGCTGGTTGGATCAATCGATGGCTGAAGCCGACTCTCATAGTCAAAGTATCGGGTGCAGCAGAGTTTCAAGGGGGTATTCTCGATCCCAAATTAATGGCAAAGCCTGTTCACCAGATCCTGCTGAAAGGCGCCCAGCGTCTTGACGCCTATCAATGCATCAGCAAGAGGACGGTGAAAATCATGCTGGAAACCGGTTTCGCCAAAGAGCGTCTGCATCTGCTGCCGAATGCAGTGGATTTGGTGCGCTTTGCCTACAAAGGGACTAGAGATCAGTCTTCACTTCGCGCTGTGTTTGTCGGACGTCACGTCCCGGTTAAAGGACTGGATATTTTGTTGGCGTCCTGGGTGAGGGTATCCTTGCAATCACCTGATGCGCACTTGACCATTGCTGGTGACGGGCCGGAGAGAGAAAGGCTGATCACGCTTGCTCGGCAGTTGCGTATTGAAAACAGTGTGTCTTTCCCCGGTTTGGTGCAGGATGTGCCGGCACTATTGTCTTCGAACAATTTGTATGTGCAGGCCTCGCACCAAGAGGGCCTACCCAATGCGGTTCTCGAGGCAATGGCAAATGGACTGCCTACGGTGGCCACCCAGATCAGTGGTCATGAGGATGTGATCACACATGGCGAGTCAGGCTTGCTTGTGCCGCCTAATCAAGTCGAAGAGTTGGCGGAAGCAATTAGCCATTTATCAGCAAATCCAAATTTAAGGCAAGAGATGGGCGCCTCTGCCCGACGGTTTGTTGAGCAATACTTTTCTACTGAGGCGGTCATGCAATCGCTATTGGCTGTCTACACTCAGCCGAGTGCTCCACTGAGCCATCCAATGACTGAGGCAAAAGTCAATGCAAATCGGTGAGGATGCAGTGATGAGAGCAAAGGTTGAAAAGCGCGGGGTACTTGCTCGCCTTTTTCAACATACTTCAAATTATTCAATTGGCAGTGTGCTGGTTATGTTGGCCAGCATCATTTCTTTTCCAATTCTGACTCGAATTTTTTCGGTTGCAGAATATGGAACAATGGCATTGGTTACATCTACGATCCTATTTTTGGTAGGAGTAGGAAAACTTGGATTGCAACACTCGGTAGTGCGTTATTACAGCGAGGTTGAGGCTGGGACGAGGAAAAATACAACTACGCAGTTTTTTTCTACCGTATTATTTGGGATGATTGTTGTTGGGTTGGTAGTGACCTTGCTCAGTATTGTAGGGGTCCGTTTTGTGCCCACGACCTGGTTGTCAAATGAGCAAACAAAATATTTGATTATATTGGCATCGCCACTGATTTTTATCCGCGTGGTGGATAGTGCAATGTACAATATGCTCCGCGCTCAACAAAAGAGCGGAATTTACA
>CALBRU010000213.1 GCA_937927695.1 uncultured Thiomonas sp.
TATATTAATCGAGCAGCACAAGCATGACGATTATGCCGAAGGTCAGCCACATGGTCAGCGGGTTGACCTGGGTGTAGAGCAGCCACATGCCGGCTGCGCATAGCACCCCAGAAAACGTGATGATGACCGGCGCGCTCAGTTCGCCATTGGCCGAGGGCCGCCAGGCGGTACGGCGCATCACCGCGTCGATCTTCTGCTCGACCAGGCAGTTGAACGCGGCTGCGGCGCTGGCCACCAGCCAGATGCCCAGCGTACCGAACAACACCGGCTGCCAAGCCGGCAGGGTGGGCTCGGCGAGGAACATACCGATGACCGCGCAGAACACGATCAGCTGCACCACGCGTGGCTTGGTCAGCGCGTAGAGCTGCGACGCAACTCGCAGGGGGCTGGGGGTGTTGTTGAGAACTTGATGATTCATATGAGTCTCCTCGGCAGGCCTCAGTGTTTCGGCAAGGGATGGGGCGGCGTCACTTTGACGAAGGCCGAGCCGAGCGATTCCGAAGGCGCTTGTTGACGCACGGTGGCACTGACGCGGTAAATCCCGATTACGAGCAGCAGCATCAGAACGGCCGATCCGCCGTTATGAGCCACGGCAACGATCAGGGGATGACCCTCGGTGACCAGCACGATGCCGAAAACGACTTGCAGCACCACGGCAATTGCAATCCACATCGCCAGACGGCGCAATGCTGAAAAACGCCAGAGCGCCGCCACGGCCGCAAACACCGCCGCGGTGGCGACGATGGCGAACAGGCGGTGCCCCCACTGAATGGCCACCAGCGCGGCCTCTGTGATCGGCTGGCCGTCACCGGTCAGACCCAAATGGCGCCAAAGCGTGAAGCCCTGCGCCCAGTTGGCATTGGGGTCGAAACTTCCATTGCAGGTAGGGAAGCCGCTGCAGGCCAGCGCGGCGTAGTTGGTACTCGTCCAGCCGCCGAGGAAAATCTGAATGCCGACCGCGATCATCGCGATCCACAGCAGAGCGCGCGTGAGCGTACCGGCGTTCACGCTCACCAAATCTGCCCGGTTTCGCATCCAGAACCAGGCCAGTAGCGCCAGCAGGATGACGCCCCCCATGAGATGCAAGGTGACAATAAGGGGAATCAACTGCATGGTCACCGTCCATTTACCGAACAGGCCTTGCAGGATCACCCAGAAAAAGAGCACGATCGGCAAGCCGAGCTTGATGTCTTCTCCATGTTTTTTCGCCCAGATCGCCCGGGCCAGCAGCACCATGATCAGCGTGCCGATGATGCTTCCGGCGTAGCGATGGATCATTTCCACCCAGGCTTTGAAGGGGCTCACATAGCCCTGGGTGCCGCCTTGCTCTTCTACCGCCTGCGCGATCTGCTCATGCGCCTGCAGCGGCGTGAACTTGGCATAACAGCCGGGCCAGTCGGGACAACCCAGGCCGGAGTCGGTCAGGCGCACATACGAGCCGAACATGACCAAATCGAGGGTCAGGAACACCAGTACGGCGGTGAGCTTGGACCAGCGCATTTTCAGCCCCATCCAAAACACCCCGGCCAGTACCAGCACCCACACCAGCGCCTGCACCCAGTGCAGAGAAAACTGCCAGATGGCATTGCTTGCGACACTCATCGAACGGGCTCCACATGCTTGAACTTGATACCGGCGTTGTTGTAGAGCAGCTTGGCGAGCACACGCCGTATCCGGGTGGGATCGGGGTTGGCCGGAAACTGCATCATCAGGTGTCCGAACGGATCGACCAGCCACGTCGGCCCCTGCAAGCTGCTCTCTTTGTGAGGCAGCCAACTGGCCAGTTGTTGCGGGTTGCCGCGCAAGATCAACGTCCCTTCGGCCGGCTCCAACACGCCCGGGTTGATCGGCGCATCGTCCGTCACCAGCCAGACGCGCACGATTTGGTCGCGGTTATCGCCCTGAGCAATGCGGATCTGCCGCATGTAAAACAACGATTGTTGGCATTCTTTGTCGCAGGCGCCCGGCGCTGCCATCACCATCAGCCAGTAGCCCTCGAGCCGTTTCAGGTTGTAGGGTTGGCCGTCCAGCGTTTTGAGGCCCAGATTCAAGGGAATCGGGCGCTGCGGCTCGACCAGACTGCCGTAAGGCGGCTTGCCCGCAGGATGGACGACGTAAAACAGAAAAAACGCGGCCACGATGGGCGCTGCCGACATGGCGAACAACAGCCACAGCGTAAACATCGACCGTGGTTTGCGCACTGGCGGCTGGGCGGAGGGGGGCAGGCTGGAGGTCAAGGAGGTGCTCACGGTCAGGGAATCAAGTCAAAGGCGTCGAAACAATCAATCGGTCAATTCGGGGCTGAACGTGCGGTCACAGCACATGCGGTGCAGCCGGGCCTTCGGCGCCACGCTTTGACTTGGTCTTGCGCAAACGCTGATAGACAAAGTACAGCAGCAACACCGCACCCGTGGCACTCATGCCAAACCACTGCGCGGCATAGCCATAATTGGTGCCGACTCCGGTTTTCGCTGCGGGCCACTGCCTGCCAAGGCCATCGTGCAGGTCACCCGACTGTCTCAACACGAAGGGCAGAAGCTTGATGTGATGAAAGTCCGCGTACTTCTGCAGATTGACATTCTGGCGTATGACTTGACCCGGCGGCTCGGCGAAAAACGAAAACCATTCTGATGGCGGCGGGGCAATAAGTCCATCGATCACTGTCAATCCTTGAGGCGTTTTATAGGGCTTGATCAAGTCCATCGCCTGAAAATTTCGCGGCACCCAACCACGCAGCACCATCAAATAGGTATCACTGCCTGCGAGCTTCAAGGGCGTCAGCACCCAGAAGCCCACCTGCTCGTTCTGCTGTCGGTTCTGCAGGTAGATCGTCCACTGCTCGGCAAACACACCACGCGCTGCGGCCCGCCGCCAGACATCGCGACTGAGTCGAATTTCGGCCTGACCGATCTGCAGCGGGTGCGCCTTTTCGCGCTGATCCATCTGCAGATTGAGCGCCTCTTTTTCGTGGGCACGGCCCAGTTGCCAGAATCCGAGCGACGTCGTCACTCCGATCACCAACAGCCCCAAAATGATGATCAGCAACTCTTTGGGGCCAAAGGCCTTCTCAGACATCAGCAACCCGGAATCTGAGGTAATCTGTTCAGACATCTGCACAAGCCCGTACCATGAAAATCCTGATCCCCATCGCCTTCCTGCTCATCATTGGCAGCCTGTTTTCCGGCCTGTTCTTTGTGATGAAGGATAAGGGCAAAAGCAATCGCGCTGTGTACGCACTGACTTTCCGGGTGGGATTCTCGGTCTTGCTTTTTTTGATTCTGATCATCAGCTACAAGATGGGGTGGATACACCCACATGATGTCGGGCAATAACCCGAACAAAAATGCGCCGCAACATGCGGCGCATTTTTTTGCTGAGTGGGTCTTAGAGCCAATAAACCAAGACGTATAGCAGCAACCAGACCACGTCGACGAAGTGCCAATACCAGGCGGCGCCTTCGAAGGCGAAGTGATGATCTGCGGTGAAATTACCCCTGATCAAACGAACCAGCACCACAGACAACATGGTCGCGCCGAGAAACACATGGAAACCGTGAAACCCGGTCAGCATGAAAAAGGTCGAACCGTAGATACCGGAGGTCAGTTTCACACCCTCAACGGTGTAAGCGTGGTGATACTCATAGCCCTGCATGAAAAGGAACAAAACACCAAGGGCAATGGTCAGTGACAGCCAGAAAATAGCCTTGCCGCGATGCGATGCTCGCAGCGCATGGTGAGAAATGGTGAGCGTGACGCCAGAACTCAGCAGCAGTGCCGTGTTGATGGTCGGTATAGGCCAGGGGCCTAGCGCCTCATGCAAGGACGGAATCAAGCCGCCCGGACCGGTGGACGGCCAGGTGCCTGTGAAATTCGGCCACAGAATCTTGCTGTGCAGGGCCGAGAGATCCGGCAGAGAAAATTCGCGTGAGTAATACAGCGCGCCAAAGAACGAGGCGAAGAACATCACCTCGGAGAAGATGAACCAGGCCATACTCCAGCGAAAGGAGGTATCGACGCGCTGGCTGTGTTTGCCGCCCTCGCTCTCACCGATCGCCTGACCGAACCAGTGGTACACGACATACACCAGCCAGAGGAAGCCGGCCAGCAGCAGCCACTCCATGTGCTGTACGCCATTGAACCAGAGCCCTGCGCCAAACGCCATCGCCAGCAAACCCGCCGCCGTCAGCAGGGGATATGCGGAAGGCCCAGGCAGAAAATAGCCATGGGGCTGGGTTGTAGATGCCATATTGCCTCCTTTTATGTGCGCGCCGCGCTTGAAATCACTAAATTAACAATCAATATCAGTCCGACCACAAAGATCAAAGCGGCCAATAGTCCTGCCGCAATGATGTGCTCGGGTTTTGCATTCTGAAAATCTTTACTTCGCTCACTCGATTTGCGTATTCCGGCAAAAGACCAGAGTACGGCAACCAATGCGCGCAGGAAAGAGGGCTGAGAAGGTGAGCTCAACGCATATTTCCTTGATGAAGAGCGAGCGACAGCACCATTACTGATGGCCCGCCGCTCTCGTTCGTCAAAAACCTAGAACCTGTGCCTTGATCAGATAACCGAAGTAAATCGCCAAGGCAATACTGACCATAATCATCGCCGTTTTGAAATTCTGGCGGCGTTTTTCGGGGGGAAGTTGGCGATTACTCATATCTGATCTCAGTTATAGCCCAGCACACGGGTGGCATCGGCATTCAGCTTGGGCGGGGTTTCATAAGTGTGGAACGGCGCCGGGGAGGGAACTTCCCACTCCAGACCTTCCGCACCTTCCCAGGGACGTTGAGGAGCTTTCTCGCCCTTGCCGCGCAACACCGGAATCACCACTGCGAACAGGAAGTAAGCCTGTGACAGACCGAACAGCCAGGCGCCGATGGTGGAGATCTGGTTGAAGTCGGTGAATTGCACCGGGTAGGCCACATAACGACGCGGCATACCAGCCAGACCCAGGAAATGTTGCGGGAAGAATGCGATGTTGAACGAGATCATCGAGGTCCAGAAATGAATCTTGCCTGCGGTTTCGTTGTACATCACTCCCGTCCACTTGGGCGACCAGTAGTAGAAGCCCATGAAAATGCCGAACAGCGAACCCGCGACCAGCACGTAATGGAAGTGCGCAATCACGAAGTAGGTGTTGTGCACCTGCGTATCGATGGGCACCATAGCCAGCATCAGGCCAGTAAAGCCGCCGAGGGTGAACACGAAAATGAAACCCACGGCAAACAACATGGGAGTTTCAAAGGTCATCGAACCGCGCCACATGGTGGCCACCCAGTTGAACACCTTCACGCCCGTGGGAACGGCGATCAGCATGGTGGCGTACATGAAGAACAACTGGCCAGTTGTGGGCATGCCCGCGGTGAACATGTGGTGCGCCCAGACCAGGAAGGACAGGATGGCGATGGAGGCCGAGGCGTACACCATCGAACTGTAGCCGAACAGACGCTTGCGGGCAAAAGCCGGGATGACGGAGCTGACAATACCGAAGACCGGCAGAATCATCACGTACACCTCGGGGTGGCCGAAGAACCAGAAGATGTGCTG
>CALBRU010000214.1 GCA_937927695.1 uncultured Thiomonas sp.
GCCATGCTGCTCGATTTTTCCGGCTGGTTCCTCACCAAGCAGAACCCGGACTTTGCCTGGTTCGTGCTCATCGGCGGTGCACTCTCGTGTCCGATCGCCATGATGGAGATGGGCGTGGCGCTGTTCGATATGTGGATCGGCCTGCCCAAATTCCTCATGCAGCGCATCGTTACCGAAGTGCCCAAGACGGTAGTGCGCACGGCCACAGCCTGATCATTTTTACGTTTTACCGACCCCGCTGATGCGGGGTTTTTTCAGCTTTTCGCGCAGGAAATTTCGTCATTCCCGCTCTTTAGAATGCGCGGCATGACTACCGCCCAAACCCCCTCCTCCGCCCTTTCCGTCGTCGTCCTTGCCGCGGGCAAGGGCACGCGCATGCGCTCCGATTCCCCCAAGGTGCTGCAACCGCTTGCGGGCAAACCGCTGCTCGGCCATGTGCTCGATACCGTGCATCACCTGGCGGCCGATCGCGCGGTGGTGGTCACCGGCTTTGGCGCGCAGCGGGTACAGGAAACGTTCGCGCATCTGCCAAGTCTGCGCTTTGCGCTGCAGGAGCCGCAGCTCGGCACCGGCCATGCGGTGCAGCAGGCGCTGCCCGACCTGCCGGGTGACGGCGTGTGCCTGGTGCTCTATGGCGACGTGCCGCTGGCGCCCGCCGCCAGTCTGGCGCCGCTGGTGGCGCAGGCGCAGACCGGCGCGCTCGCCCTGCTCACCGTCGAGCTGGACGACCCCACAGGCTATGGCCGCATTCTGCGCAACGCCGACGGCGCGGTGCAGGGCATCGTCGAACACAAGGACGCCACGCCTGCGCAGCGCGCGGTGCGCGAATGCAACACCGGCATTCTGTGCGCGCCGCTGCCCGCCCTGCGGCGCTGGCTGGGCCAGTTACGCAACGACAACGCGCAGGGCGAGTATTACCTCACCGACGTGGTGGCCCTGGCCGTGGCCGACGGCGTGCCAGTGCGCGCATCCACCGTGGCCGACGCGGACGATGTGCTCGGCGTGAACGACCGCAGCCAGCTCGCGCATCTGGAGCGCGTGGTGCAACTGCGCACTGCGCGCCGCCTGCTCGACGCCGGTGTCACCCTGGCCGACCCGAGCCGCATCGACGTGCGCGGCGCACTGCACTGCGGCCGCGACGTGTTCATCGACGTGGGCTGCGTGTTCGAAGGTGAAGTGCATCTGGCCGACGGCGCCCGCGTGGGGCCCTACGCCGTGCTGCGCAATGTGCGCGTTGGCGCGGGCACGGTGGTGCACCCCTTCTGCCATCTCGATGGCGCGAGCATCGGCACGGGCGCGATCATCGGCCCCTTCGCCCGGCTGCGGCCCGCAACTGCCTTGGCCGATGGCGTGCACATCGGCAACTTTGTCGAAGTCAAGAACGGCACACTGGGCCCGGGCTCCAAGGCCAACCACCTCAGCTATGTGGGCGACGCCACTGTGGGCGCGCGGGTCAATATCGGCGCGGGCACCATCGTGGCCAACTACGACGGCGCCAACAAGCACCGCACCGTGATTGAAGACGACGCGCACACCGGCTCCAACTCGGTGCTGGTCGCGCCCATCACCATCGGTGCGGGCGCTACGGTGGGCGCGGGTTCCACGGTGAGCAAAAACGTGCCAGCGGGCAAGCTCACGGTCGCGCGCGCCAAGGCCGTCACCCTCGATGGCTGGACCCGCCCGGTCAAGAAAAAATAAGCCCAGGCACCCGCGGCGCGAACTTGCTGCGGTACACCGAAAAAAACGCCCGCACATTGCGCACCTGATTCGCTGCGGTGAGCAGCCGGTGCACCAGGGCGTGATAGGCCGCCATGTCCGCGACCAGCAACACCAGCACAAAGTCGGGCCCGGGCGATACGCGGTAGCACTGCTGCACCTCGGGCACGTCGGCCACCAGCGCCTCGAACGCCGTCATGCGCTCGGCCGCCTGCTCGGCCAGGGTGATCTCGACAATCACGGTCAGCCCCGCACCCACCCGCTCGGGGTTGAGCACGGCGATGCGCCGCTCGATCACCCCCGCCTCCACCAGCCGCCGCACCCGGCGCAGACAGGTGGGCGGCGTGAGATGCGCGCGCTGCGCCAGCTCTTGGTTGCTCAGCGCGCAATCCTGCTGCAGCACATCCAGCAAGCGCCGGTCGGCTTCGTCCAGTTCAATCGGTTCCATTTTCATTCCATTTTTTTGTTATTTTTGGAATTTTATTGCAGGCACTAATAGTGGTGGAATTAGCAATCATTTTTCGTGAAATATTGCCGACTCATTTCACGGGCGCCTACCTATCATGGCGGCCAACGCAACCCTAGGGAGTCTGTTCATGTGTGGAATCGTCGGCGCCGTGGCGCAACGCAATATCGTTCCGGTGTTGATCGAGGGCCTGCGCCGCCTGGAATATCGCGGCTATGACTCCTGCGGCATCGCCGTCTATGCCGACGGCCAGTTGCAGCGCGCCCGCAGCGTGTCGCGCGTGGCCGAACTCGACGCCCAGACACACGACCTGCAAGCCTTCACCGGCATCGCCCACACCCGCTGGGCCACCCACGGCGCGCCCACCACCAGCAACGCGCACCCGCATTTCTCGGCCGGGCCGAACAAGTCCGCCGAGTCGGCGCACATCGCCGTGGTGCACAACGGCATCATTGAAAACTACGAGGCGCTGCGCGCCATGCTGCAGTCAGACGGCTACCAGTTCGAGAGCCAGACCGACACCGAGGTCATCGCCCACCTCATCGACCACCTCTACGCCGGCGATCTGTTCGAGGCGGTGCAGGCCGCCACCCAGCAACTGCACGGCGCATATGCGATTGCGGTATTCAGCCGCGAGGAGCCGCACCGCATCATCGGCGCGCGCGACGGCTCGCCGCTGGTCGTCGGCCTGGGCCAGAACGAGAACTTCCTCGCCTCCGACGCCCTGGCGCTGGCCGGCACCACCGATCAGTTCATCTTCCTCGAAGACGGCGATGTGGCCGACCTGCAGTTGGGCAAGGTGTGGATCGTCGACCGCGCCCACAAGCCCGTCGAGCGCGAGGTGCGCACCATTACCGCGTACACCGCCGCGGTGGAACTTGGCCCCTACCGCCACTTCATGCAGAAAGAAATCTTCGAGCAGCCGCGCGCCATCGCCGACACGCTCGACGGCATCCAGTCCATCACCCCCGCGCTGTTCGGCGCGCAGGCCGAGAGCGTGTTTCCCGCCATCAGCGGCGTGCGCATTCTGGCCTGCGGGACCAGCTTCTACGCCGGGCTCACCGCCAAATACTGGATCGAGTCCATCGCCCGCGTGCCCGTCGAGGTGGAAGTCGCCAGCGAATACCGCTACCGCGACTCGGTGCCCGACCCGAGCGCGCTCGTCGTCGTCATCTCCCAGTCGGGCGAAACCGCCGACACGCTGGCCGCGCTCAAACACGCCAAGCAACTCGGCCACACCCACACCTTGGCCGTGGTCAACGTCGCCACCAGCGCGATGGCGCGCGAGACCGCCATGCAGTTCTTCACCCGCGCCGGCGCCGAAATCGGCGTGGCCTCGACCAAGGCCTTCACCACCCAGCTGGTCGCGCTCTACCTGCTGGCCGGCGCGCTCGCCCGCGCCAAAGGCCGCCTGAGCGACGAAGCCGAAGCCGCCATGCTCACTTCCCTGCGCCACCTGCCCGCCGCCGTGCAAAGCGTGCTGGCGCTTGAGCCGCAGATCATCGCCTGGGCCGAGCAGTTCGCCCGCCGCGAAAACGCCCTGTTTCTCGGGCGCGGCATGCACTACCCCATCGCCCTCGAAGGCGCGCTCAAGCTCAAGGAAATCACCTATATCCACGCCGAGGCCTACCCCGCAGGCGAACTCAAGCACGGCCCGCTGGCCCTGGTGACCGAAGCCATGCCCGTGGTCGCCGTCGCCCCGCGCGACGCGCTGCTCGACAAGCTCAAGAGCAATCTGCAGGAAGTGCGCGCCCGCGGCGGCGTGCTCTACGTCTTCGCCGACGCCGACGGCCAGATCGAAGCCAGCGAAGGCGTGCACCTCATCCGCTTGCCCGAACACTACGGCGCGCTCTCACCCATCCTCCACGTCGTGCCCCTGCAACTGCTGGCCTATCACACCGCCACCGCACGCGGCACCGATGTGGACAAGCCGCGCAATCTGGCCAAGAGCGTGACGGTGGAGTGATGAGGGCGAGGCGAGCCATACCGTTTTTGGTTTGCGCGAGCCTCGTCAAAACATCGTGCAAGAAGAAGATGCGGCAAAAGCACGCTCTATGGTTTGACTGTGACCAGCACAGCAATAACCAACAAGCAAACGACAACGACAGCAGGGCTGTGCCTTAGCCAGGAGGATTTGGACGCAGGGGCATTCTCCATGCGCTTGCGTAGCGTGGCCGTCAATACACCATGCAACGCAGACAAGGCTACGACCAACACGATTTTGGCGGTCAGCCATCCCTGACCCAACCATCCGCCCCATACAGCGAGGCCCAGGCCGGTTGCCCAAACGACCCCCAAGGCCGGCGTAGTCACACGGCGATCCCACAACAGGGCGGCATGCGCAATACGCTTGTCGTTGGGTAGAAGCACTCCGCTCCCCAAAGTCCAGCCTGATGCCACAACAGCCAAGAGCGTAAGCCCGCCAGTAAAGATGAGTGCGGCCGCAATATGCAGGCTTTTAATCCAGAGGTATGTCATCGCAGGGCCCGCCAACTGTAGATGCCACCGAAGGGCACGAATGCAGCAAGCAGCAACTTTGCTCCTGTCCGCCCCGAGATGCTCCCTGCCGCCATAGCTTGCACGACCATCCATCCAAAAACCAAAAATACAAATCCGTGGATGGGGCCCATCACTTCAACTGCGAGCGGGTATCCCGCCAAGTGCTTCAACGGCACGGCAACGAGTAGCAATGCCAGCAGCGTGGTCGCCTCGACGAGACAGAACACACGAAGTATCGAGAGGCGAGGTTTGGGGGTGAATGGTGAGCCACTGACGCTGCTCTCACGATCTTGAAGATTCATGCCGCCATTCTTCGCAAAATGCGTATAGTGGAAAAGTGGCTGAATTGACATTATTCGACTGTTTTCAGACAATCCACAGCGAACCTACAAACCAGCAAGTTGATTGGTCAACTCAGCATGAAATCAACTCGAACCCAAGCGCTCAAACCGCACCGCATGGCCTGCCTTGCCCTACCTGGCGTGTTGTCCTTCGATCTTGCAACTGCCTGCGAAACCTTTCGCTATGCGACGAGCGCGGCCGGCCAACCTTGTTACCAAGTGGCTGTGTGTGCAGAGCAGCCCGAACTGGATGCTGGCGTGTTCAGCCTGCGCATCAAACACGACCTGACGCCGCTGGAAACCGCTGACACCATCATCGTGCCGGGCATCTTTTTGCCGCAGATGTCGGTGAGTCCGACCGTTGTAGAGGCGCTGCGTAAGGCGGCTCGACGAGGGACGCGGATCGCCTCAATTTGCACGGGTGCATTTGTGTTGGCCGAAGCGGGCTTGCTGAATGGATTGCGTGCAACCACGCACTGGGCCGCGGCGCCTGAGTTGGCTCAACGGTATCCCGCCGTCGACGTGGACCCTGCAGTGCTCTTCGTCGACAACGGTCAGATCCTCACGTCAGCCGGAGCGGCCGCGGGGCTTGATCTCTGCCTGCACATGATCCGATCTGACTTCGGCGCCGCAATCGCTGCCCATGTCGCGCGGTTGTCTGTGGTGCCCCTCCAGCGCGAAGGTGGGCAGGCCCAGTTCATTCCGCCGACAACCGCGTCTACCGACAGAAACCTACACCCCCTGATCACCTGGACACTGGCCAACTTGAATCAGCCGCTCACCATCTCGTCCATGGCAGATCAGGCGCGCAGCAGTACGCGAACGCTGCACAGGCGTTTCACCGAGCAGTTTGGAGAATCGCCCTCTCAATGGCTCATTCGAATGCGGGTACGGCGTGCACAAGAGCTTCTCGAGAGCACCAAACTTTCGGTGGAGCAGATCGTGAGTGAGGTGGGACTTGGGTCAACTGCCAACTTCAGGCTGCATTTTCAACGCATCTCGGGGGTAAGCCCAAGGCAGCACCGGAGGAATTTCGGCGGCCGTGACCTGCGTTGATGATCGCGACGCCCTGCCAAGGTGCTTCTCCATTGAACCCTGCCTTCATCGGGTACGACGTTGGCAGGGTTGGCGATTGTTTTGTCCCACGGGTACGTGAGCAAAGTCGATGCAGCTTCTCAGGGATCGAATCTGCGGCGACCGGACATGGCAGCCCTTTGAGGCGACTGCCGCCATGAATACATGGAGGGGTCTCGCGTCAATCGTGAAACAGTTCAGTGAGCGCCTTGCACCGGCATCGACGTCCTTGCCACCCGCATCACACTGAACAAAGCGCCCAGCGCCGCCATGCCGGTGGCGACGAGCAGGCCGACCTGAGGGGCGTGGTCTCCGGTCACCAGATGAAACACCAGAGAACTGGCCACCGCGCCAGCGGTCTGGCCTGAGAGCCGCGCGGTGGCCTGCATGCCACCGGCCGCCGCGCTGCGGGCCCGAGGCGCGGCGAGCAGCATGTTGCGGTTGTTCGGCACCTGGAAGAAGCCGAAGCCCAGGCCGCACAACACGGTACTGGCGACGAGGGGCAGAAGGTGCTGCTCCTGCGTTATCCAGGCGGCCAGCAGCAGGCCCGCGGCCAGGCAGACGGCGCCAAAGGTGCAGAGGGCGGCGGTGGATACGCGGTCGGCTAGGCGCCCGGCCCAAGGGGCGGCCACGGCCACCGTCAGGGGCCAGGGGGTCAATGCGAGGCCGGTGACCAGTGCGCTTTCACCGAGGCGGTTCTGGAAGTCGAAGACCAGGGCGACGATGCCTGCGATCTGCGCCCCGAAGCAGCAGATCGAGGCGAACACCGACAGCCGAAACGCGGGCACGCGCAGAAGATCAAGCGGAATGAGCGGCGCTTCAACCCGCCATTCGCGCGCGATCAGCGCTGCAAAAGCCGCAACAGCCACTGCCATCAGCACGGCGCCTTGCGCGGGCGAGGCCGCGAGCCGGTCGACACCGAGGACGAGCGTGGCAAAACCCAGGGCGTTCAGGGCCATGCTGGGCAGATCGAGTGGGCGCTGACCCGGTGCGCTCTGTGGCAGAAGCCGCAGAGCCAGCAGGGTGACCAAGCCAACCGGCAGGTTGACGGCAAACAGCCAGCGCCAGTCGGCCAGCGAGAGAATCACCGCGCCGATGGTCGGCCCGGCTGCTGAGGACAAGGCCACGGTCAGTGCGCTCCAGCCGATGGCCCGGCCCAGCATGCGCTGCGGCACGATGGCGCGCAGCAAAGCGGCGTTGAGCGCCATGATGCCCGCGCCGCCCAATCCCTGAATGAAACGCGCGACCACTAGCCAGCCGAAGCTCGGCGCCATGACGCACAGGGCCGAGGCCAGAGTGAACACCGCCACGCCGCCGACGTAGAGCGTGCGATGCCCGATCTTGTCGCCGATGGCCGCGCAGGGGAACAGCGCCATGACCAGGGCCATCTGGTAGGCCGTGACCACCCAGATCGCCTGCGACGCACTGACGCGCAATTCGGTGGAAATCGTGGGCAGGGCGACGTTGACGATGGTGCCGTCGAGCACGACCAGCACCGTCGCGAGCAACACGCCGACCAGCGCCCAGAGCTGGCCGGGTTCGAGGGAGTCGCCAGTGTCGGTCTGCGGGTTGGGAACTGCTTCGGTGCGAGGCTGGGTCGGTTTGAGGGGAGAAGGGTTTTGCATGAATGGTGTGTGAATTCCGCTGATCTGCAGGGCACTCTATCAGTCGGGAATCAGTGGCGGAAGACGCAATGCCCGCAAGTTATAGTTGCATGAAACGCCATAGATGATCAGCCTGCGGTGCTGTCTTGATCGCCCTCCCCCGATGGATCTCAATCTGCTTCCCGTACTCGATGCGCTGTTGAACGAATGCAGCGTGACGGCAGCCGCGCGGCGGCTCAACCTCAGCCCTTCGGCCATGAGCCGGGCGCTCACGCGCTTGCGCACCCTCACCGGCGACCCCTTGCTGGTGCGGGCCGGACGCAGTCTGGTGCTCACGCCGCATGCCGCGCAGTTGCGCAGCCAGGTGCCCGGACTCGCCCGGCAGATCGAAGACCTGCTCAAGCCGCCCCGCCAGACCCTCGATCTGACGCAGCTCGACCGCACCTTCACCGTTCGCGCCAACGAAGGATTCATCGACGTTTTCGGCGGACCGCTGGTCTCGGCTCTGGCGAGTCAGGCGCCACGGGCGCGCGTGCGGTTTGTGCTCAAGGCCGACAAGGATGCACGCCATCTGCGCGAGGGCCTGGCCGACCTGGAGATCGGCGTGATGGGGCAGGCCGGGCCTGAGTTCCGTGTACAGGCGCTCTATCACGACCGCTTCGTCGGCGTGGTGCGCGCAGGCCACCCGTTGCTGGACGGGCCCGTGACCCCCGAGCGTTATGTAGCCTTCGGTCATGTCGTGGCGTCACGCCGCGGCCGACCGCAGGGGCCGGTGGACGAGGCGCTCTCGGCTCTCGGGATGCAGCGCGACATCCGGGTGGTGGCGCCCGGCTTTCCCGCGGCGCTGGGCATCGCCCGCGCCACGGACCTGATCGCGCTCGCGCCGCTGTCATTCCTGCGCAGTGGCGCGGCTGCGGCGGAATATGGGGCGAGCGTCTTTCACGCTTTCACGCTGCCGGTGAGCACGCCGGGCATCACCATTTCGCAGTTGTGGCATCCGCGCCTGGACGCCGATCCTGCCCACCGCTGGCTGCGCGCACTGACCCGCGAGATCTGCCATCAGGAAGACGCTCGCCAGGATGCGCACCTGATCGGTGAGACCTAAATCCGCGGCGGTTCCTGCATCAGCGCGACCTGCTCGCGCAACTCCAGGATGCGGTCCTGCCAGTAACGCACGCTGCCGAACCAGGGAAACGCCGCGGGGAACGCGGGGTCGGTCCAGCGGTTGGCGATCCAGGCGCTGTGATGCAGCAGGCGCAGGGTGCGCAGGGCTTCCACAAGGTGTTTCTCGCGATCGTCGAATTCGCGGAACATCTCGTAGCCGCGCAGCAGCGCCGCGAACTGACGTCGCATGTCAGCCTCGTCGCCAGAGAGCAGCATCCACAAATCCTGAATCGCAGGCCCGCTGCGGCTGTCGTCGAAATCGACGAAATGCGGGCCCTCGTCGGTCCAGAGCAGATTGCCCGGGTGGCAATCGCCATGCAGCCGGATCAGCGACACGTCCCCAGCCCTCGCATAGGCCTGGCGCACGGTGTCGAGCGCCTGATCGACGATGCCCAGCCAGGCGGCGCGCAGGTCTTCTGGCAGCCAGCCGCCGTCAAACAGGAAGGTGCGCGAGGCCACGCCGAAGGTCTGCACATCCAGCGTGGGACGGGCTTGGTAGGCACGCGCGGCGCCAACGGCATGGAGCCTGCCGAGAGAGCGGCCCAACCATTCCAGCGTCTCGTCCTGTTCGATCTCTGGAGTGCGCCCGCCCTGGCGCGCGAACAGGGCCAGGCGATGCCCGGCGACAGCATGCAGGGTGCGGCCGCCCAAGAGCAGGGGTGGCACAACCGGCACCTCGCGCTCGGCCAGTTCCAGGGTGAAAGCGTGCTCTTCCAGAATGGCCGCGTCGCTCCAGCGGCCGGGGCGGTAGAACTTGGCGATGCGCTGGCTGCCGTCTTCCAGGCCCACCTGAAAAACCCGGTTCTCGTAACTATTGAGCTGCAGCAGCGTGCCGTCGCAGCGCAGGCCAAGGCTGTCGATGGCGTCGAGCACGCCATCGGGGCTGAGGTCAGCGTAGGTGAGCTGAGACATGGCTTTGATGGCCCCTTTGATGGCCATTTAGGCGGCGGCTTGAAGTGTCTCAAGTTCGACAGCAATCGTTGCTGCCGCGCTGCTGAGCGACACCGCGCCATCCTGCACCAGACACTGCAACTGCATGCTGCGCTCGGCGAGCCCGGCCAGCGCCTGGCTGGTTTCAGAGGACAGCCGCAGCACGGTGAGGTTTTTCAGCCGCGCGAGCTTGCCCGCGTTCTGCTTCCACCACACCGGGCAACTGCTGGCATGGCACACCACGACGACCTGTTCCGCACGTCCGCAGGCCTTGCGCACGCGGCTCTCATCGGGCTGGCCGATGTCGATCCACAGCTTGATCGCGCCGGTGAGGTCTTTCACCCATATGTCGGGTTCGTCCACATCGAACAGGCCCTTGGTCAGGGCGATGCCCTCCTGCGCGTACAGCGCGTAAAGCAGCACCCGCACCATCATGCGCTCCTCGGTTTCGGAGGGGTGACAGGCCAGGGTCAGGGCATGGTCGGCGTAGTAATGCCGGTCCATGTCGGCCACCTGCAGGTCGGCTTTGTAAATCGTTGCTTTCAGCGCCATGGCATGCATCATTCGGGAAGGAAACTCTGCATTGTGCGTTGCCCCGTCACTGTCACCGGTCATTCTGCGGCGCCGCATGCCCGCTGACGATGGCGCCGTCGTGCGGCTGCAGGCGGGTAAAGACGGGCAAGGCAAGCAGCGGCAGCGCGGCCAGCAGCAGAAAAGATAGATGAAAGGTCGCCAGCGAGGGCATCAAGTGGTGGGGCGTAAACAGGCCCAGCCACGCGGCGCCTAGTGAAACGCCGAAACTCACGGTGAGCTGCTGCAGCAGCCCACCCAGGCTGGTGGCGCGACTCAGGCGTTGCGCTTCAATGTCGGCATAGGCCAGGGTGTTGGAGGTCATGAACTGAGTGGAACGCACCAGGCCGTAGAACATGATGGCTACCGCAATCCACGCCGTTTCGGTATGCGGCCCGATGAGGGCGAAGGTGCACAGGCTGGTTGTGCAGGACAGAGCGCTGACCAGCAACAGGGTGCGAAAACCCAGCCGCCGCAGGGCGGTGCCGACGAACACTCGCACCACCGGCGACGCCACGGCCGACAGAAAGGTGAGCGCACCCGACTGCACCGGGCTCATGCCCAGCCCGAGTTGCAGCATGAGCGGCAACAAATAGACTGGGCCGTTCATCGCAATGCGGCACAGCCCGCCCGCCAGGGTGGCAATGCCGAAGGCGCGCTCGCGCAACAGGCCCAGATCGACCGCCGGATGCTTGCGGCCGCGGCTGTGACGCCAAAACAAGCCCAGCAGCGCCAGCGCACCCAACAGCAGCGCGGCCAGCCAGGCGACCGGCAGATGGTCAGCGCCTTCCAGGCTGACCTGCACCAAGCCCACCGCCAGGCCGAACAACACGAAGCCCCACAGATCGAAGGCTGGCGGCGCAGGGGCATCGAGGTCGCGGATGAAGCGCGCGGTCAGCGCCATGCCGAGCAGACCGAAGGGCAGGTTGACATAGAAAATCCAGCGCCACGACAGCGCCGTGGTGAGATAGCCGCCGAGCAACGGCCCGATGACCGGGCCGATGATGGCGGGCAGCGTCGCATAGGTCATGGCGCGAACCAGCTGCGAGCGTGGAAAGCTGCGCAGCAAAATGAGGCGTCCAACCGGCGTCATCATCGCCCCGCCCAAACCCTGCAACACCCGCATGGCCACCAGCATGGGAAAACTGTCGGCCATTCCGCACAGCACCGAGCCGGTGGTGAACAGCCCCAGCGCGACGACGAACACGCGGCGCCCGCCGAAGCGGTCTGCACACCAGCCGCTCAGCGGAATGAACACAGCCAGGGTCAGCACATACGCGCTCACCGCCAGACTCATCTGCACCGCGCTGACCTGCAGCGACCGCGCCATGTCGGGAATGGCGGTAGTGACGATGGTGGCGTCGAGCTGCTCCATCAGGAAGGCGATGGCCACGACGATGGCAACCAGCGGGCGCCCCTGCTGAGCCGAGTCGCCCGTGTTCGGCGGCGGCTGTTCGGCGGATGGGCGGATTTGAGACAACGGGGTGGACGACAAAAAACGAGGAAAGATCAGCGCTGGCGGCGTGACGAGATTGTCCGCCAGGACATGAATCACCGCTGCGGCAGCACAACTTGCTTTTGCTCAGCGCCGAAAAGCACAACACCCCGCCGGGGCGGGGTGTTGTGGGGTGCCGAGCAGACGAGGCGTTTGCAGCCGCCTGGTTTACTGGCGCTTAAACAGTTCCACCAAGTCGTCGCGCATCGGGGCGGTGGCGGCGACGTTAAGTTTGTAGTCTTTGCCGTCGAAACTGATCTTGTTGATCATGGCCTCTTTTTTGTTCAGATCCAGCGTGACAGCGCGCAGGGTGGCGGTTTCAAAATATTTGGCGATTTTGGGGTTGCGCGCGGCGATCTCTTGCGGCTGCTTTTGCGCCCAAGTCGTGACGTGGAAAATCACGCTGCCCTTGTAGTGGTGCTCGGCCAGTTGTTCCAGCGCAACTTCGAGCAACGCCATGTTTTCTTCCTTCTTCCACTCGCCGCCAAAGGCGAGATAAATGCCGTTAGAGGGCAGGAGGTGGGCAACGGCGGGGGCGATCTCGGCCTTGTCCTTCACCGACTCAAAGGTCAGCTGGGAGTCGGCCTTGTTCACCGTCAAGGTGCCGCCGATGCCGCCGGCCAGATCGTTGCAGATCACGGAACGGTTCACCAGAAGGCCCAGATGCGGACGCTCCATGCTCTTGGCCAGGGCGTTGCCCACCACCCCGCCGGCCATGATGCGAATGGTCTGGATTTCGCTGAAGGTCAGCGGCTTTTTGGCTTCTTGCGCAAACGCGGCCGACGAAGTGACAGATGCAAAGGCCAGGGTGGAGAGGGCGATGGTCAACAGAGCTTTTTTCATGGACTTCCTTTCAAAAAGAAAGCGTGAGTATCAATTAGTTACATGAACTCAAGGTGATCCCATCCACCTCCGCTTTGATTCAGATCAAGCAAATGCTCGACTGTCGCACAGCAGACCCTTTTCGCCACGCTTGCGGCAAAAAACGTAATGAGTTGTGTGGAAAAAATACGTTTCCGTCAGATGATCGCGCTTAATTTACAGTGGTCCTCAAGGTCAATCCCTAAACTACGGCGGTTCCGTTGACCTCCAACACGAGACACCGACACCCCGGGCGATTCGCCCCAGACTGCAGCCCCTTGCAATCCGTTTTCGTACCGATGGATCAATCCCACCCTTCCAACAAATCGCGGCGTCCGCAACGGGCCCTGTTGGCGCTGAATCTGGTCGGATACGCTGCGGGCGCCCTCACGATTCTGGGTTACGGGCTGATCGGGCTGCTGCCGACTTTCGTGGCCTGGGCCTATTTTCTGACTGGGGCGCTGGTCAACATCGGGCTGCATTTCTGGATACAGGGCCTGAGCGACGACACGGTTCGCACCAAAACCTACCCCACCTACGTCTTTCTGCTGCTCAACGTGGGCGTGCAGCTGGGCTTTGCGATCTGGCAACCGCAGATTGCTTTCATCGCCATGCTGATCCTGATCGGCATCGTGCCCATCGAAGTGCTGCGCTTTCGGCGTCGCCAGATCGTGTTCATGTACGGCCTGATCGCGGTGATGACCCTGATCGCTCTTTTGTTGAGCGCGGGCCGCTGGAGCATTCCCACCAACGGCTGGACGCAGCAGACGCTGCTGTGGATTGCGTTCACCGAAGCGCTGGCTTTCAGCATAGCCACGCAGTTGTTCAAGGAGCGCTTCAGCCGCAGGCTGGTGCAGCACAACGAGCAGATCCGCGACGAGTACAAGGCCTATCGCACCATCGCCCATCGCGATGATCTCACCGGCCTGGCCAACCGCCGGGCGTTCATGCAGCAACTGAGCGCCACCCTGGTGAAGCATCCGCATCAGGCTCTGGCTGTGGGCATGATCGATCTCGACCGCTTCAAGATCGTCAACGACCGTCTGGGCCATTCGGTGGGCGATCAACTGCTGGTGGCCGTAGGCCAGCGCCTGCGCGGCGTGCTGCGCCAGACCGATGTGCTGGCGCGGCTGGGCGGAGACGAGTTCGTGGTGATGTTCACGGGGTACACCTCGCTCGACCAGCTGCGCGCGGTGGCCGACCGATTGGTCAAAAGCATGGAGCAGGAGCTCACGGTGCAGAGCCACGCGCTGCAGATCGGGCTGTCGCTGGGCATCGTCATTCAGCAGCAAACGCAGCCGGTGGATGCGCTCACCTTGATGCGCCGCGCCGATCTGGCGATGTACGCCTCCAAGGAAGGCGGCCGTCAGCAGTACCGCTTTTTCGACCAACATATGGAAGACGCCCTGCAGGAGCATGATCGCAAGCTCAACTGGGTGCTCGACGCGCTGCGCCACAACCGGCTGGAACTGCACTACCAGCCCATTCTGTCGTTCGATGGCGGCACGGGTGCGGGCGTCGTTAGCGTCCACAGCGCCGAAGCGCTGCTGCGTCTGCGCGACGCCGACGGCGTGCACACGGCCGGCGCGTTCGAGTCGGTGCTCGATGACGAGCAAATCGGTGTGCCGGTCGGGCGTTTCGTACTGTCTGCCGCGCTCGATCAGGCGCAGCGCTGGCATCTACAGGGCCGGGGTATTCAGGTCAGCGTCAACATCAGTCCGCGCCATTTTCTCGACCCGCAGTTTCTCTCCGACCTGCGTACCGCGCTGGAACGCCATCCGCAATGTCCGCCGGAACGGCTCGTGCTCGAAGTCACCGAGCATGGCTCCGAGCTCGACAGCCGCATGGCCAGCTTTGTCGTCAGCCGCTGTCGCCACCTGGGCGTGCGGGTCGCGCTCGACGACTTCGGCACCGGCAGCGCCAGCCTCACCCATCTGCAGCAACTCGAAGTCTCGTCGGTCAAGATCGATCGCAGCTTCACCCGAGATCTGTTCACCAGCGGCGCCGGGCTGAGCATCACTTACGGGCTGCTGCGCACCGCCGCGCTGATGGGCCTGGCCGTGGTGGCCGAGGGCGTGAGCACGCCGCAACATGCGCTGGCGCTGGCCTCCATGTCCTGCCGCCGTTTTCAGGGTTATGCCATCGCCCGCCCGATGACCGCCGAAGCCATGGATGCCTGGCTCACTACCTGGCGCTCGCAACTGCCTTGGGCGGCCTTGCTGCCCAAGCAGGCGCAAATCTCGCCCGATGCGATCCACGCCCTGGTGCAGCACAACAACACCGCGCTGCACGTCGAGCGCGGCACCATCAGCTCGGAAGAACGCAAGCAGCTCATCGAACCAGATGCCCAGAACGCCTGCGCCCTGGGTCTCTGGTGCCACGAAAACGGCGCACGTTACAGCAACCGGCCCGGATTTCTGCGACTGATGCGCGAACATCATGTGTTTCACAACCGGCTGCGTGAAGAACTGGCCGAGGCCCCGCTGAGCCCGGAATCGGTCAGGATCAAGAGCCTGGGCGAGCAAAGCCGCATCATCCGGCACCAGTTCTGGAATCTGATTCTGCTGGGCGTCGACAAGCCCGTCGAATCTGACAGAGAGGAAGTCAACTCAACCGAATTCAACAGTGTGTTCGAGCCGGCTCCGGTCGAGTCCATCGAAGCGCCCTCCACCCCGCCAGCACTCAAACTCGTTCGGTGAGTATTTTTTGGTGAAATGAGCGGGCGCAGCAAGCCTTGCCGCTTGCATTGCCTCTGCGCCGCATGAACACTCCATCACAACAAGACGCTTTCGCTCGTGCGCAGCATGTCCGGCCTTCTCCATTCGAGGGGCGCCCGCATGCAGCGTGCCGCGGCCCAGACTGAACATGACGCAGCGCGCCCCTGATCAAAACCCAGACAACCGCCCCACACCGTCCACCGCCCTGCTGAACCGGACCCTCGCAGGTTATGTGCTCTACGCGGTGCTGCTGCTCGTCTATGCCGCAGCGGGGCTGCTGCCCTGGCTGGCTGCCGTCGCCTACGGCCTGCTCGGGGTGACGGTCAATCTGCTCCTGCTCAACTGGATGCTCTACTTCCCCCGGGGGCGAAACAGCGCGGAGGATTTTCCGGTCACGCTGTTCCTGCTGCTCAACGCCGGGCTGCAGTTCCAGTTCTTCGCCTTGTTGCCGTCAGTGGGGGCGCTGTTCGTGCTGCCGCTGTTTGCGCTGATTCCAATCGCCGCGCTACATGTGCGTCGGGTTCAGATTGCCGCCAGCCTGCTGCTGCTTGTAGCGCTCAGCGCGGTGGCGATAGGGCTCAGCCCTGGCCGAATTCAGTTGCCCATGGCGGACGGGCAGCAGCGCGCACTGGCATGGGCTGCCGTGCTGACCGTGCTCGCCTTCGGCGCCGTGCTCATGATGACGGTCGAAGGCTTCAGCCGCGCGCTCATCAAGGACAACCTGCGGCTGACCAAGGCGTTCAAGGCGCTGCGCCGCTTCGCCCTGCGCGACGAGCTGACCGGCCTGGCCAATCGCCGCATCTTTCTCGATCACCTCAACGACCTGATGCGACGCCACCCGGCCCAGACGCTGACCATCGGGCTGATGGATCTCGACCGCTTCAAATCCGTCAACGACCGGCTGGGCCACATCATCGGCGATCAGTTGCTGATCGCCGTGGGGCAACGGCTGCGCGGCGTGCTGCGCGAGGGCGATCTGCTGGCACGTTTCGGCGGCGATGAGTTCGTGGTGCTGCTGCCCGGCTACAGCACCGAGCAGCAGCTCAGCTACATCGCCAAACGGCTGGTGAACTGCATCGAAGCGCCGTTCATCATTCAGGGCAACAGCCTGCAGATCGGGCTGTCGCTCGGTCTGGTGGTACAGCAGCCCGATGCGCCCGTCGACGCGCAAACCCTGGTGCGGCGGGCCGACATGGCCATGTATGCGGCGAAGAAAAACGGCCGACAGCAATACCGCATCTTCGATCAGCAGATGGAAGACGCCATGCAGGAGCGCCACCGCAAGCTGCAATGGGTGCAGTCGGCGCTGCGCGACAACCGGCTGGAGCTGCAGTACCAGCCCATTTTGTCGCTGCAGGCGGCATCAGCCGCCAAAGGGGCGGAACCGCAGGTGCGGATCGACGGCGCCGAAGCCCTGCTGCGGCTACGCGACGCGGCAGGGCTACACCGGGCGGCGACTTTCGAAGCGGTGCTCGACGACGACACCCTGGCCGTGGCGGTGGGCCGTTTCGTGCTGGCCGCGGCCATGCGCCAGGCCGACGCCTGGTTCGGTGCGGGGCGCGCGCTGCAGATCAGTGTCAACATCAGCCCGCGGCATTTTCTCGATCCGCAATTTCTCTCCGACCTGCGCAGCGTGTTGGCGCAGCACCCGCAGTGTCCGCCTGGCCTGCTGGCGCTCGAACTGACCGAGCATGGCTCCGAGCTTGACGGCGCCATGGCGCGCTTCATGGTCGCGCAATGCCGTCAGCTGGGCGTGCAGGTCATCCTGGACGACTTCGGCACCGGCAGCGCCAGCCTGATCCACCTGCAGCAGCTCGAAATCACCTCAGTCAAGATCGACCGCAGCTTCACCCATGACCTGTTCACCAGCGGCGCGGGCCTGAGCATTTCTTACGGCCTGCTGCGCATCGCCGAGCTGATGGGGCTGGACGTGATCGGCGAAGGCGTGAGCTCGGCGCAACACGCGCTGGCGCTGTCGTCCATGGGATGTCGGCGCTTTCAGGGCTATGCCATTTCGCCGCCGCTGTCGCTGTCCGACTTCGAAGTCTGGCTGGCCAACTGGCCCCAGCTCATCCCCTGGACGGCCTCGCTGCGCCACCAGCCGGCCATCTCGGCCGATGCCATCCAGGCCTTGGTGTGGCACAACGCCGTGGCGCTGCGCGCGCAGCAAGACACCCTGAGCGAGAGTGAGCGGCAGCAGTTTCTCAAGCCGAACGCTGCGCTGCAAAGCGAGCTGGGTCTTTGGTGCCAGACCCATCAGGCGATGTATGAAGACCGGCCCGCGTTCCTGCGCCTGATTCGCGAGCTGCACATCTTTCACACCCGGCTGCGCGAGCAGCTTGCGACCAGGGCGCCGGTCGAGCCCGCACAGGCCGCGCAGCTCAAGGCGCACAGCCGCGTGGTGCGGCATCAGTTCTGGAATCTGGTGCTGGTGAACATTCCGCCCATGGCGGCGGAATCGGCGTCGCGCCAAGCGGGTCGAGATGCCGACCGAAACGCCGACTCGCGCTCGGACGGCTTCGACAGCTCGATGCGCTCCACTCTGCCGGGATAACTCTCTCAGTCTGACGCCACCACCCGCACCTGTTGCGCGGCGAGCTTGGCGTTGGCGCGCGCGGCGTCGGTCGATTCGGCGCGGGCCAGCGCCACGCCCATGCGGCGCTTCACAAAACTCTCGGGTTTGCCGAACAGCCGCAGATCCGTTCCGGGTATGGCCAGCGCCGCCTCCACGCCCTCGAAGCGCACGCCGCGCGCCTCGACTCCGCCGTAGATCACCGCGCTGGCGCCCGCGGTCTTGAGCGACGGGTCCACTGGCAGGCCAAGTATGGCGCGGGCGTGCAACTCGAACTCGCTCTGCCACTGGGTGATAAGGGTGACGAGCCCGGTGTCGTGCGGGCGCGGGCTGACCTCGCTGAACCAGACCTGCTCGCCCTTGACGAACAGTTCCACGCCAAAAATGCCGCGCCCGCCCAGCGCCTCGGTGATGCGTCGCGCCATGTCGCGGCTGCGCGCAAGCGCCACCGGGCTCATGGGGTGCGGCTGCCAGCTTTCCACATAGTCGCCAGCCACTTGCACATGGCCGATGGGTTCGCAGAAGTCGGTGCGCACGGCGCCGTCGGCGCCCACGCTGCGCACCGTGAGCTGGGTGATTTCATAGTCGAAGTCGATGAAGCCCTCGACGATCACGCGGCTCTGCGCCACGCGCCCGCCCGACATCGCCGCCTCCCAGGCGGGGCGCACGTCTGCGGGCCCGTCGAGTTTGCTCTGCCCCTTGCCCGAAGAACTCATCACCGGCTTGACCACGCAGGGATAGCCGATGCCGCCGTCGATCGCGGCCTGCAGTTGCTCCAGCGAATCGGCGAAGTCATAGGGCGATGTGGCCAGACCCAGCTCTTCGGCGGCCAGGCGGCGGATGCCCTCGCGGTTCATGGTCAGCCGCGCGGCGCGGGCTGTGGGAATGACGGTGACCACACCGGCAGCCTCCAGCTCTTCGAGCACCGGCGTGGCGATGGCCTCGATTTCCGGCACCACCAGATGCGGCTTTTCCTGCAGGATGAGGGCGCGCAAGGCCTCGGGATCGGTCATTTGAATCGTGCGGGCATGGTGCGCTACCTGCTGCCCCGGCGCGTGGTCATAGCGGTCCACCGCAATGGTTTCCACGCCCAGGCGCTGCAGCGCGATGAGCACTTCCTTGCCCAGTTCGCCCGCGCCGAGCAGCATCACGCGGGTGGCTGAAGGGGAAAGCGGGGTGCCAAGGGTCGTCATGTCAAAGCCTCCAGATTTAGAAAGCGCCGGCCAGGGCATTGACCGTGAGCGCCAGAATCACCACATTGAAAAAGAATGCCGCCACGCTGTGCAGCAACACCAGATGGCGCACATGCCGCCCGGCGATGTTCACATCCGAGGTCTGGAAGGTCATGCTCAGCACCACGGAGAAATAGAGATAGTCCCAGTAATCGGGCACCTGATTGTTGGGGAACATCAGCGCAGGCGTGCCCGCCGTGCGCGCGGTGTAGTCGCTATGGGCGTATTGCAGGGCGAAGATCACCGAAAAAAACAGCCAGGACAGCACGATGCTGCTCCCGGCCAGCGCCAGCGTGCCGGGGTGACCGCGCACCGCATGCAACTCCACCGACAACGCGGCGAACACCGCGCCCGATAGCACCAGGCTGAACAGCAGCACCGTCCAGCGCCCTTCGGTCTCCAGCTCGGTGCGGCGTTTGAGGGTTTCGGTCGTGGCGTGTGCCATCATCCAGGCGGTGGTGACGAGAAACAGCAGCGCACTGGCATCAAACGCCCAGAGCAGCGCAATGGTGTGCGGCAAAGTGGCACTGAGCACCGACCACAGCACCACGCCCAGCGCAATGGCCGCGCTCAACCGGGGGCGGTGGCTGAGTGTGCGGTAGAGGGTGAGAAGCGGATTGCGCATGGGGCATGAAGTGTAGGGTGAGTTCAGCGCGACAAACCCGGTGATGAATCCGTTGGGATCCTAGGAGCCTGTCGGACTTGAGGATCGCGGGCTGCAAAAGGGCGGTGCGGCGCCCTGCGGCAGCGGCTTTTTGCCCCATAGCTTCGGCTATGGGGCTGCAAATCCGCCGCCCCATGGCATCCCCACCGCCCTTTTTCGCCTTCCACGCCCCAAGCTCGACAGGCTCCTAGAATTGCGCACCGCAACATCGCCCCCGCCTATCTCCCTTTCACGACCAAGGTTCGCCATGACCGCCGACACGTCCACCGACTTCCCCGATCTGTCGCATATCGCCCCGCGCGAAAAAGCCGAAATCCTCGCCCAGGCCCTGCCCTATATCCGCAAATTTCACGGCAAGACCCTGGTCATCAAATACGGCGGCAACGCCATGACCGACCCGGCGCTGCAGCAAGACTTTGCCGAAGACGTAGTGCTGCTCAAGCTCGTCGGCATGAACCCCGTGGTGGTGCACGGCGGCGGGCCGCAGATCGACGAGGCGTTGAACCGCGTGGGCAAGAAAGGCATCTTCGTGCAGGGTATGCGCGTGACCGACGACGAAACCATGGAAGTGGTGGAATGGGTGCTCGCCGGTCAGGTGCAGCAAGACATCGTCGGCCTGATCAACCACGCCGGCGGCAAGGCGGTGGGACTGACCGGGCGAGACGGCGGCTTGATTCGCGCGCGCAAACTGCGCATGCGCGACCGCGAGAATCCCGACACCGAGATCGACGTCGGCCAGGTGGGTGAAGTGGCCGCCATCGACCCTTCGGTGGTCAAGGCGCTGCAGGACGATCAGTTCATTCCGGTCATCTCGCCCATCGGCTTCGGCGAGGACAACGCCTCGTTCAATATCAACGCCGACGTGGTGGCGGGCAAGCTGGCCGAAGTGCTACGCGCCGAAAAACTGCTGCTCCTCACCAATATTCCCGGGGTGATGAACAAGAAGGGCGAACTGCTCACCGATCTCACCGCGCATGAAATCGACGACATGTTCGCCGACGGCACCATTTCCGGCGGCATGCTGCCAAAAATCTCGTCCGCGCTGGAAGCCGCCAAATCCGGCGTCAACACCGTGCACATTGTCGATGGCCGCATTCCGCACGCCATCCTGCTGGAAGTGCTGACCGAGCAGGCCTTCGGCACCATGATCCGCTCTCATTGACCCTCCCGGCGCGCAGGGCAAGAACCGGCGCAAGATCAGCCTGCCGAGAATCTCAACCGCACCAGGAAAAGCCGCATTTTTTGCGGCTTTTTTGTTTTTCGACGCTGAGCAGTGAGTGAATTGATCAATTTAGGCACATCTTCCTGGCATTGCGGGCATTTTGGTAAATTGTCCCAATCATGCTCCATTATTTGGATGATAATTTATTGATTAATTCGCAATAATAATATATAATATATATTATTTTATAGGTAAAATCATAAAGATGACAGATAATCCACAAACCCATCCTAAAATAAGCATTCAATCCGTCAGTAAAATATTTGGCAAACCTGCCAATAAGGCCATCGATCTTCTGAAAAATGGCCTTGGAAAATCCAAAGTCCAGGCGGAAACTGGGGTGGTTGTGGGTGTTCACGATGTCAGCCTGGATATCTATCCCGGTGAAATTTTCGTGATCATGGGATTATCTGGAAGTGGAAAATCCACCCTGCTGCGTCTGATCAATCGCCTGCAAGACCCGACGATCGGCAAGATTCTGGTGGATGGCGAAGATGCCACTGCCATGAACGCGAAGGCCCTGCGCGCACTGCGGCGCCAAAAGTTCGGCATGGTGTTCCAGAGCTTCGCCTTGCTGCCACATCGCACGGTGCTGGGTAATGTGGAGTTTGGCCTCGAAATCCAGGGCATGTCCAAGACGCAGCGCCAGGAGCGCGCCATGCAGGTCATCGAGACCGTCGGCCTGAAAAACTACGAAAACCGCTACGCCTCGGAGTTGTCCGGGGGCATGCAACAGCGCGTTGGCCTGGCGCGCGCGCTGGCGGCCGATCCAGAAATTCTGCTGATGGACGAGGCGTTCAGTGCGCTCGATCCGTTAATTCGCAGCCAGTTGCAGGATGATTTGCTCGAAATCCAGGAGCGGCTGGGCAAGACGATTGTGTTCGTGTCGCACGATCTGGACGAGGCCATCAAGATCGGCACGCGCATTGCCATCCTTCGGGACGGTCGACTGATCCAGATCGGCACGCCGCAGCAAATCCTGTCTGCGCCCGCAGACGATTACGTTTCGGCCTTCGTCGAAGGGGCCGACCGTACCAAGGTGCTCACCGCCGAGCAGATCATGCAGCCGTTGCGCGTGGCGGCGAACATCCGCGATTCGGCGCGCACCGTGTTGCGCAAGATGGAACGCAGCGGGTTCAGCGGACTCATCGTGATCGATAGCGCGCGCAACCTCAAGGGCTTCATCGAACTCGCCGATGTCACCGCCCAGCGCGACGCCGAACGCATCAGCTTGGCGCAGGTGCGCCCCCTGCCCACCGCGACGCCCGACGCCAAGCTGGCCGATCTGATCCAGCGCGTCAACACCGAAGGCTCTCCGCTGTGCATTGTCGATCCACGCAACCGTGTGATCGGCGTGGTGGACAAGAGCAGCCTGATCGCGGCGTTGGCCCAAGGCGATCTGAACACGGACAATGCCGCCGCCCCTGCGGCAGACACCGCCGCGCCAACGGCGCAACCCGCCATCGATTCCGTTGCACCCGCTTTCGACACCCAGGAGATCGACCATGCCCCGCAAACCTGACACTTCGGCCACGCAGCTGCCCAACCTGTCACGTCGCCGCGCTACCCAGCTTGCGGCGGGCAGTTTGCTGCTGCCCTGGGCCGTGGCGCAGGCCGCACCTTCACCCATCCGCCTGGGCTATGTGAAGGCGTGGCCGGAGAGCGACATCCCTTCCAATCTGGTCGCCGCCTACGTGCGCCAGCGCTTTGGCATTCCGGTCGAGCTAGTTTCCAGCGACCCCGGGCCGATGTGGGAGGCCGTGGCCAGCGGCCACACCGATCTCACCCTCACCGTCTGGCTGCCCGGCACCAGCGAGGTGTACTACCACAAGCTGCGCAACAAGCTGGTGCATCTGGGCGCTTATTACCAAGGCACCCGCCTTGGTCTGACCGTGCCCGACTATGTGCCGGTCAAGACCATTGCGCAGTTGCAGTCGCATCACGCGCAATTTCACGACAAGATTTACGGCGTCGAATCCGGATCGGTCGTCAACATGATGGCCAACAAGGCCATCAAGACTTACCACCTCGCGCCGATGGAACTCGTCTCCAGTTCGACCGCAGCGATGACGGTCCAGCTCAAGCGCGCCATAGCCCGCAAGGACTGGATCGTCGTCACCGGCTGGCAGCCGCTGTGGATCTGGGCTGATTTCAAACTGCATTTCCTCGACGATCCCGAGGACGTGTTCGGCGGCGTGGGCCATATGGACACGGTGATCAACCCGCAACTGCAGCGCCGCGCGCCGCAGGTCGTCGACTGGTTGCGCACCTTCCACCTGCCACAGGCCGAACTGGCCAGCATGCTGCTGCAACTCTCCAACGGCCAATCGGCGGAGCAGATCGCCGAGCAATGGCTGGCTCGCCAGCCTGAGAGCCGGGCAGCCTGATCTCGGCTCATCTTCCCGGCGCGGCTGTTGGCAGACCACTGCCCAGCTGACAGGCGCAGCTTTGCCCTGTGCGGCACTTTCAAGGAGAACTCTTGATGACATTTGGACAACCGATTCCCATTGGCGACTGGGTCAGCAACGGCGTCAACAACCTGACCGACCGTTACGCGGCCGCCTTCGACTCCATCACCCACGCTGTCCACTTTCTCATCTCCGGACTGCAGACCGGACTGGCCTGGATACCCGTGCCGGTCTTCATCGCGCTGGTGGCCGTACTCGCTCTGGCGGCCATGGGATGGAAACGTCCGGGCGGCTGGTCTCTGGCGATCTTCAGCGTTCTGGGTCTGGGTCTGGTGTGGAACCTCGGCTACTGGGACGATCTGATCAAGACCCTGGCGCTGGTGCTGGCCGCCGAGGTGCTGGTCATCCTCATCGGCGTGCCCACCGGCATTCTGAGCGCCAAAAGCCGGCTGCTTGAAAAGACGCTGCGGCCCGTGCTCGACATCATGCAGACCATGCCGGCCTTCGTGTACCTGGTACCTGCCGTCATCTTCTTCGGTCTGGGGCTGGTGCCCGGGGTGATCTCCACCACCATCTTCGCGCTGCCGCCCCTCATCCGCCTGACCACGCTGGGCATCCGCCAGGTGCCGCATGAACTGGTCGAAGCCACGCAGTCTTTCGGCGCCACCTGGTGGCAACTCCTCACCAAGGTCCAGATTCCATCGGCCCTGCCGTCCATCATGGCCGGGGTCAATCAAAGCATCATGCTCGGCCTGTCGATGGTGGTCATCTCCGCGATGATCGGTGCCGGTGGCCTGGGCAATGTGGTGCTCGAAGGCATCACGCAACTCGATGTCGGCAAAGGTTTTGTCGGCGGCCTGTGCGTGGTGATTCTGGCGATCATTCTCGATCGCCTGACCCAGTCCCTGGGTCGTCTCAACAAGGAGAAACACTAATGCAACGACGTCAATTCCTCTCACTCGGCGCCGTGGCGGCCGCCACGGCCGTCACCGGCATGCCCGCTTTCGCCGCCGACAAGGCTCCGGTCAGCATGACCTATGTCGCCTCTTGGCCGAGCAGCAACATCACCACCCACATCGCGGTGCGCATCATTCAGGAAAAGCTGGGCTACCCCACCCATCTGACCTCGACCGATGCCGGGCCGATGTGGGCTGCTGTCGCCTCAGGCCGTGCCGACGCCATGCTCACCGCCTGGCTGCCCACCACCCATCAGGTGTATTGGGACAAGTACAAAAAAGACGTGGTCGATCTGGGCGCCATCACCGAAGGCACCTGGCTGGGCCTGGCCGTGCCGAAGTATGCGCCCATCAACACCATCGCCGAACTCGAAGCTCATCATGCCCAGTTCAAGAACCGCATCACGGGCATCGAGGCCGGAGCGGGCATCATGCTGAGCACGAAGAAAGCGATCAAGGCCTACGACCTCAAGAACATGGAACTGCTGACCAGCTCGACCGCGGCCATGCAGGCCCAGCTCAAGCGTGCGGTAGAGCGCAAGGACTGGATCGTTGTCACCGCCTGGAAGCCACTGGGCATCTGGGCACAGTTCCCGCTCAAGACGCTGGAAGACCCGAAGCACATTTACGGCGTGAGCGGCCATATCGACGCCATCATCAACCCCAAGCTGGAAAAGAGCGCGCCCCGCGTGGTGCAGTTCCTGCGCGACTTCAAGCTGCCGCTGGACGACATTCAGGCCATGATGGTCGAACTCAATGGCGGCAAGAGCATGCCCGAAGTGACCGCCCAGTGGATCAGCGCACATCAGGCCCAGGTCGACGGCTGGACCAAAGCCTGACCGGAGCCAACGGTCCCTTCGGATCGGTTCCAATGCATACCGCCGCGCCACTGCGGCGGTTTTTTATGGCCGATACCTTCATGCCGTTTTCATCCCCGCAGAACCGCCCACAGACCGTCTGGCTGCTCGACCTCGACAACACCCTGCACGACGCCTCATGGCGCGTGTTTCCGCTGATGAATGCGCAGATGACCGCGTTCATCGAACGCCATCTGGGCGTGAAGCGGGAGGAAGCCAATCGCATTCGCGCCCATTTCTGGCAACGCTACGGCGCCACCCTGCTGGGCCTGATGCACGAGCACGGCGTGGACGCCGCGCAGTTTTTGCGCGAAACGCACGATTTTCCCCATCTGCCCCGCATGTTGCGCTGCGACGGCAGCGAGCGCGCTGCGCTGGCGCGTCTGCCAGGCCGCAAGCTGGTGCTGACCAACGCCCCGCGCAACTATGCCCGCCGGGTTCTGAAAGCGCTCAAACTCTGGCCGCTGGTCGACGGCCTGATGGCAGTCGAAGACATGTGGATGTTCGGCAAGCTGCGCCCCAAGCCGGACGCGCGGATGCTGCGCCATGTGCTCGCCCGACGCCGGCTCAGGCCGGCGCAATGCGTGCTGGTCGAAGACACGCCCGGGCATTTGCAGGCTGCTCGCCGCATCGGCCTGCGCGGCGCGTGGATGGTGCGCTACGCCCGCCGCGCCGTGCGAACAAAACGTGACTTGCCGATGGAACGCACCGGCCTGCATGGTCGGCCGGATTTCGTCGCTGCGCGCATCCGCAGCCTGAATGAACTCAGGCGCATCTGAATTCAACCCAGATCATCCAGCGCGTCGCCCAGTTCTTTGGCGCGCTGATCCGCCGCGTGCAAGGCGCGGATGATCGTAGTCTGCATATCGGCCGCATCGAACACGCCCAGCGCCGCTGCGGTGGTGCCGCCTTTGCTGGTGACGTTGGCACGCAAGGTAGCCAAGGGCTCGCTGCTGCCCTGCGCCAAAGCTGCTGCCCCGGCCAGCGTGGCTAGAGCCAACTCGCGCGCCTGCGCGCCACTCAGACCGAGTTCTTCGCCAGCGCGCGTCATGGCTTCGGCGAGATAGAACGCATACGCCGGGCCCGAGCCAGACACTGCGGTGACCGCATCGAGCAGGTCTTCACGCTCCACCCACACCCGCCGCCCAGCTGGGGCCAGCAGGGCATCGGCCAGAGCGTGATCGGCCTCGCTGGCCTGCGCGCTGGCGAACAGCCCGGTGATACCCTGACCGATGAGCGCCGGGGTATTGGGCATGGTGCGCACCATGCGCTGCGCGCCAGTCTGCCGCTCGATGGCACGGCAGCGCACCCCGGCCATGATGCTGACGTGCAACGCGTCGCCAAGATGCGCTCGGCAGTCGGCCGCGGCCTGTGCGAACTGCTGCGGCTTCACCGCCCAGACCACGGCCTGCGCATTGCGCAACGCGACGCCCGGCGCTTCAAGAATCTGCACGCCGGGAAAACGCTGCTGCAACCGAGCGCGCTGTTCGGCAAAGGGCTCGACCACGCGCAGCTTGGCGGGTTGCGCCCCCGAAGTCAGCAGCCCGCCGATCAGGGCGCTGCTCATATTGCCGCCGCCGATGAAGGCGGTGATGGGCAGGGAAACGGAGTGGATCGTAGGAGAAGTCAGGTTCGCATTCATGCCGCACATTATTCCTGCAAGTCGGCGACTGCAATTCACCGATAATTCCGGCACCATGCGTGTTCTTGCCCTCGATACCAGCACCGAAGCCCTGAGCGTTGCGCTCAGCGTGGACGGCCACTGCCGCAGCTTCGACGAAGCTGGCGGCCCGCGCGCCTCGCAGCGATTGCTGCCTTTGTGCGCCGAGTTGCTGCGCGCGGCCGGGCTGCAATTCGCCGATCTCGACCTGATCGGCATGGGCGCCGGACCGGGCGCGTTCACCGGGCTGCGCACGGCCGCTTCGGCGGCGCAGGGGCTGGCCTATGCCCTGCACCTTCCGGTGGCCCGCGTCGACACGCTCATGGCGCAGGCGGAAACCGCCTTCGCACTGCTGCAGAACGACGGCACGATGCTGCCCGACCCAGTGGAAGCCGAGCCGGGCACAGTGGTGCTCGTGGCGAACGACGCGCGCATGGGCGAGTTGTATTGGGAGCTGTTTCGCGCCCAGACATCGGGCTGGCTGAGCCTGCACCGGCCGACCGTGCAGCGGCCTGAGCACGCGGTGCTGGCCTGGGCCGAAGTGCTGGCCGATCTTCCTGAACATCTGGAGTCTGGCGAGCTGCCCCGCTTGCTGGCCTGCGGCAATGCCTGGAGCGAGCATGCAGACGCCCTGTCCGCCGCCTTCGCCTCGCACGCCAGCGATAACCCGCGCCTGTTCGCTCTGAACCGCGCGGTGCTGCGCGCCGTGGCCTGCACGCCTTCGGCCGCCGCCGTGGCCCGACTGTCGTTGCAGCAGCACGCCGCCGGGCTGACCGTTTCCGCGGCACAGGCCCAGCCCCTTTATGTGCGCGACAAAGTGGCCTTGACCACGGCGGAGCGCGAACTGGCTCGCGCTGCCTTATGAACGCCCGGCTGCGTCCGCACGACCCGAATAGCCCCCTTGCCTCGGCAGGACACGCGGCGCACGCCCTGCGACCGATGACCCCTGCCGACCTCGACGCCGTGGCGCAGATCGAAAACACGGTGTACGACTTTCCCTGGAGCCGGGGCAACTTCGCCGACTCACTCACCGCGCAGTATCACGCGCAGGTGCTCACCGACGAGACCGACTCCGTGCGCGGCTATTTCGTGGCCATGCCCGGCGTGGAAGAAATGCATCTGCTCAACATCTCGGTCGATCCCGCGGTGCAGGGCCAGGGTTTGAGCCTGCTGATGCTCGATGCCGTGGTTTTGCTCAGTCGGGCCGATGGCGCCTACCTGCTCTGGCTGGAAGTGCGTCCGAGCAATGTCCACGCCGTGCGCATTTACGAGCGGTACGGCTTCTACCCCATCGCCCGCCGACGCGACTATTACCCCTCGGTCGATACGCAAGGGCGCGCCAGCCGGGAAGACGCACTGGTGATGTCCGCGCAGGTGGACGATCTGCTGCAACG
>CALBRU010000215.1 GCA_937927695.1 uncultured Thiomonas sp.
CACCAAGTGCGTGAAACTGTGCTGCGCCATGCGGATGCAAAAACGCTTGTGGTGCTGTCAGGCAGCCTGCCCGCCGGTTTTCCAGCGGAAACCTATGCAGAGCTGATCGGCGCACTGGCGGAGCATGGCATTCGCACGGTGCTCGACACCAGCGGCGCGCCGCTTGGCGCTGCGTTGCAGGCCCGTGGGCCGAGCGTCATCAAACCCAACCGCGAGGAACTCGAAGCCTGGGCAGGGCATGCCCTGCCAACCCGCGGCGACCTGATCCGCACGGCCCAAGGTTTGTTGGCTCGCGGCGTGGAGCTGGTGGCCATCTCCATGGGCGCAGAAGGTGCATTGTTTATTTCGCCCACCGCAGCCTTGCACGCCAGCCTGCCTCCCCTGCAGCCCATGAGCACCGTGGGAGCGGGAGATGCGATGGTGGCCGGCATCGTTGCAGCACTCGCGGAACGCGCCACGCTTGAGCACATCGCCCGGCTGGGCGCCGCGTTCGCCCACAGCAAGCTCGGGCAGATCGGCCCCAATCTCGGTCCGCGCCATCAGGTGCAACACCTCGCGGCACAAGTGCAACTTCAGCTCGTGCGCTGAAAGCACCACACTACAGGAGATCCGTATGAGCCCGTTATTCGCATGTGTGGCGGCGCAAGACCGCACCGTGGCCGGCGTCCTCGCCGCCGAGGCCTTGCGCCTGGCAGCTGCCAAGCGACAGCAAGCCATCGACATTGAAGTCAACACCACAGAAGGTGTGCTCAACCCGCTGACACGCACGCAGACTGCGGCGGGTGGCACGCTGCTGGCCGTAGGGCCGGTGAACGCCGCCGACCCACGCTTTGCAGGCTTGCGCGTCGTCTCCGCCTCAATTGAAGAGGTGCTTGCCAATGTCAACACGGTGCTGGACCACGCGCTCGAACCCACCCCACCAAACAAGAACCGATCCACCACGGCCAGGATCGTCGCGGTCACATCCTGCCCCACCGGCATCGCCCACACCTTCATGGCCGCCGAAGCCATCGAGCAGGCCGCCAAGGCGCTCGGCCACTTGGTGAAGGTCGAAACGCAGGGCTCGGTCGGTTCGCAAAACACCCTCACAGATGACGACATCGCACAGGCTGATGTGGTGCTCATCTCCGCAGACCGGCAGGTTGATTTATCACGTTTTGCGGGCAAACGGGTACTGCAGGCCAGCACCAAACCCGCCATCCAGGACGGGCAATCCTTGATCAGACGTGCGCTGGCCGAGGCACAGGTCCTGACCCCTGCGGGCGATGCCAGCTTCGAAGCGTCTGGCAAGCGCGAAAAGGCCGCGGTGTTGCGCGCCGGGCCATACAAGCATTTGATGACCGGCGTGTCATTCATGCTGCCCTTCATCACGGCGGGCGGCCTGCTCATCGCGCTGTCTTTTGCACTGGGGGGCATCTACGTCTTCAAACCAGAGCACGCTGGCACACTGGGCTACGAACTGTTCCAGATCGGCGCCAAGGCGGCCTTTGCGCTCATCGTTCCCGCGCTTTCGGGCTATATCGCCTACTCCATCGCCGACCGGCCTGGGATCGCGCCAGGAATGATCGGCGGCATGATCGCCTCCTCGATTGGCGCTGGATTTCTTGGCGGAATCGTCTCAGGCTTCATCGCGGGTTACGGCACGGATTGGTTCAACAAGCATCTGAAACTCAATCGGCATGTGGAGGGGCTAAAGCCGGTGCTGATCCTGCCTCTGCTCGGCACCTTGTTGACCGGCCTGCTGGTGATCTATGTGGTTGGCACGCCGGTGGCGCATGCCCTAGCCTGGCTCACAGATTGGCTCAAAAGCATGCAGGGCGCCAGCGCCATCCTGCTCGGTCTGATGCTGGGCGCGATGATGGCATTCGACATGGGCGGCCCGGTGAACAAGGCGGCTTACACCTTCGCCACCGGCCTGCTCGCCAGCCAGATTTTCACCCCCATGGCCGCCGTCATGGCCGCTGGCATGACCCCGCCCCTGGCGCTGGCGTTGGCCACGCGCATCTTTCCGAGCAGATTCACCTTGGATGAGCGCGAGGCCTGGGGCGCCACCGGGTTGCTGGGCCTGTCCTTCATCACCGAAGGCGCCATTCCCTATGCCGCGCGCGATCCACTACGCGTCATTCCCGCCAACATGATCGGCTCAGCCATCGCCGGCGCCATTTCGATGGTGGCTGCCGTGCAGTTGCGAGTGCCACATGGCGGCGTCTTCGTCCTGCCCATTCCCAACGCGGTGTCGCATCTGGGGATGTATGTCATTGCCATCGTCGCCGGCACTGTGGTCAGTGCGATGTTGTTGGGCTTGCTCAAAAAACCTGTTGCCTAACCCCTCATCTTTTCCAGGAGACCTCCATGAAGCTTTCCACTCTTTTTAAGCCCACCTGCCTGTGTGCTGCACTCTTGCTGATGAGCAGCGCCGCAGCGCAGGCCGCTCAGTCCACGCACACACCGGGCCAGTATGACCTGGGCAATGGCCTGACCTTCTCCGCCAATTACACCGGCGAAGCCGCAGCCAACACCACCGGCGGCCTGCGGCAGGGCTCGGCCTACGCGGGCCAACTCTTCCTGGGCGCGGATCTGGATTTGCAGAAGATGCTGGGGTGGAATGCCACCAGCGTGCACATCGCCGTCACGCAACGCCACGGCCAGAGCTTGTCAAACGAGGCGATTGGCAACAACACCTCGGTGCAGGAGATTTATGGGACGCAAAACCTGCACCTGGCTTACTTCACCGTTGAGAAAAAATTTTTCGGCGGGCGGCTGGAAATTCAGGGCGGACGGACGGTGGCGAATATCGACTTCCTCAACTCCCCGCTGTATTGCAACTTCCAGAGCAACTCAGCCTGCGGCAACCCAACTTTCGTCTTCAAGAACAGCAACTTCACTTACTTTCCAGCGTCGAGTTGGGGCGGCTACGCC
>CALBRU010000216.1 GCA_937927695.1 uncultured Thiomonas sp.
CGACCAGCTTCCGGTCGTGGTGAACTACGAACTGCCCAACATCCCCGAAGACTATGTGCACCGCATCGGCCGCACCGGCCGCGCAGGCAGCACCGGTCAGGCCATCTCGCTGGTCTGCGTGGACGAACTCGGCTTCCTGCGTGATATCGAAAAACTCGTGCGCAACCCCATCACGCAAGAAGTCATTCCGGGTTTCGAGCCCGACCCTAACGCCAAGGCGCAGCCCATCGTCATGGGCCGCACCGTGCTGCATGGCGGCGAGCGCCGGGGTGGCAATGGTGGAGGCGGCGCGGGTGGTGGCCAAGGTCAACGCCGCAGTGGTGCAAACGCAGCCAATCGCGGCGCAAGCCGCAACGGCCCCGGTCAGGGCCAAGGGCGCGCCCAGACACCCGCCAGCGCCAAACCGCAAGGCCAGCGCGCTTCCGGGCGCAGCGCAAAGCCTTCAGCCAGCACCGCGAGCAAGGTTCCACCTGAGCAACGCGCCGATGCCTGGCAAGGCACACCCTGGGTCGAACTCGATCTGCCCCCGCACATGCGCGGTGGTCAAGGCAGAGGCCGCAGGCCCGCCGCGGCAGGTGGCGGCCTCCCCACAGCCGCGAATGGCAACAGCTTCGGCGGCGGTCAACGCCGACCGGGCGGGGGTCAGCGGGGGCGGTGAGCCGCGCGGGCGCGTGTCTGACGCGCCTCTTTGCGCAGCAAGGCGCAATAGCGCCAAAAACTACGTGTAACCGCCTGATGGACGGGCGCACCACCATCGTTAAGCCCACCGCGTAGCCACCATTGCGCACTGCAACCGCATCGCGGTGCTCGATGCAGACCACCTGATGGAACTCGGGACGCAGGCCGAACTGCTGAACAGGGGCGGCCTGTATGCACAGTTGCGCCCAATGCAGTTTCGCCTCGGCGAGACCAGGCCCGAGGCGGTCTGAGGCAATTTTCTGCAGGTTTTTTGTCGCGCCGCCCCGTTTTCTCGGTCTCGGCCATCGGCTCTGTCCTTTAACATGAGTCGCTTTGACAGCCCCCACCCGCGCTTCATGCCCACCTTTCGCATCGCCCTCGACGACCTCACCCGCAGCATCTTCGCCTGGCGTTTGTGGAGCCTGCTGGGCTGGCTCGAAATTCGCCAGCGCTACGCCCGCTCCAAACTCGGCCCCTTCTGGCTCACCATCAGTATGGGGGTGCTCGTGGGCACCATGGGCGTGGTGTATGGCTCGCTCTTCGGACAAGATCTCAGCA
Source organism: uncultured Thiomonas sp. (assembly GCA_937927695.1). Taxonomy (GTDB): domain Bacteria; phylum Pseudomonadota; class Gammaproteobacteria; order Burkholderiales; family Burkholderiaceae_C; genus Thiomonas. The sequence goes on from CALBRU010000216.1 coordinate 1,237, forward strand.
ATTACCTGCCCATGCTGGCCATCGGCATTGTGATGTGGGGGCTGTTTTCCAGCATCGTCAACGAAGGCAGCACCGCCTACATCAACAGCGCCAACTACATCCGCCAGGTGCACACCCCGCGGCTGATCTACATCCTGCAGGCGGCGTGGCGCAATACGGTGATCTTTGCGCACAACTTCATCATCGTGCTCATCGTGCTGCTGATCTTTGGGGTGAAAAGCTGGGCAACCTTGCCGCTGTTCATTCCGGGCCTGGTGCTCTTTTTGCTCAACGCCATGTGGATGGCGGCCGTGGCAGGCCTGGTTTCGGCGCGCTTTCGCGACCTGCCGCAGATCGTGGGCGCCCTGTTGCAAGTCGCGTTCTATGTCACCCCCATCCTGTTTCACGGCGGCATGCTCAGTGGCAAACACAAGTGGATCGTGGAATACAACCCGCTGGCCTACCTCATCGACATCGTGCGCCAGCCCCTGGTGGGCGAAGTGCCGCCCGCCTTCACTTGGGAACTCGCCATCGGCATGGCCGTTTTCGGTTGGCTTCTGGCGCTGGGCATGACCGGGCGCTACCACCGCCGCATTCCGTATTGGGTGTGACGGTTCGCGCTCCACAATTTTGATCTGACCCGACTGATTTCAACCCATGCCCGCCAGTATCACCCTCCAAAACGTTCACCTCGACCTGCCCATCTTCGATGTTTCTGGCCAGTCTCTCAAAAAGCGCGTGCTGCGCATGGGGCGCCGCAACCGCATTGCCGAAGACAGCGCCGGCGTGGTGGTGGTGCGCGCCATTGACGACCTCAGCATCAAACTGGCGAGCGGTGACCGTTTGGGCCTCATCGGCCACAACGGCGCCGGCAAAAGCACCCTGTTGCGCGTGATGGCTGGCATCTACCCCCCCACGGCGGGCCACATCGTGGTGCAAGGCAAAACCGTACCCCTGCTCGACATCAGCCTCGGCATGGACGACCAATCCACCGGCCGCCAGAACATCCGCCTGCGTGGCCTGCTGCTGGGCATGACCGACGCCGAAATCAAGCGCAAGACCGAAGACATTGCCGAGTTCACCGAACTGGGCGACTACCTCGACCTGCCGCTGCGCACCTATTCCAGCGGCATGCGCGTGCGCCTGGCCTTCGCTATTTCAACCGCCGTGGAGGCCGACATTCTGTTGCTCGACGAAGTGCTCGGTGTGGGCGATGCCAGCTTTCAGGAAAAGGCCAACAAACGCCTGCAAGACCTGCATGCCCGCGCGGAAATCGTCGTGCTCGCCATTCATTCCAGCGACACGATTCGCAAGACATGTAATAAAGTTCTGTGGTTGGAGCGCGGCAAAGTAAAAATGTTTGGCGAGGTTGACGAGGTCGTCAGTCAGTACGACCAAGCGATGCACCCTCGCGAGATGCCTCCTCCTGTTCCCAAAATGCTGAGGAAGCGCGTTGCAAATACAGCATTCTCCCAACGCAAACAGAGCAAGCGTCGAGTTCCTTGACGTGGCCTATTTTTTTATGAATACCTGTCAAAAACTCCTTCCCGTCATCCTCTCCGGCGGCGCAGGCACCCGGCTGTGGCCCGTCTCGCGCGAGCAGCACCCCAAGCCCTTCATGCAATTGGCCGACGGCCAAAGCCTGCTGCAGAAAACCTTCCTGCGCGCCGCGGCACTGCCCGGCGTCGAGCAAATCCTCACCGTCACCAATCGCGATCTCATCTTCAAGACCCAAGACGAATACGCGCTGGTCAACCCCACCGGCAAGGCCACCGCCTACATTCTGGAGCCCTTCGGCCGCAACACCGCCCCCGCCCTGGCCGCAGCCGCCTTCTGGGCCGAACAACACCTCGGCCCAGACGCCACCCTGCTCGTGCTCGCCGCCGACCACCTCATCACCAAGCAAGAAGCGTTCGCCACCGCCGTAAGCCAGGCCTGTGCCCTGGCCGCACAAGGCAAGATGGTGACCTTCGGCATCCAGCCCACCGCCCCCGAAACCGGCTTCGGCTACATCGAAGCCGAAGGCAACACTGTGCTGCGCTTCGTCGAAAAACCCACCCTGGCCAAGGCAGCCGAATTTCTCGCCAGTGGTCGCTACCTGTGGAACAGCGGCATCTTCTGCTTCCGCGTGGACGCCGTGCTGCGCGAACTGGCGCAACACGCTCCCAGCGTGCTCGAGAGCGTGCAGAACTGCTTGGGCGCCTCCACCGAAATGCAAGGCAAGAGCCTCTCCCAGATCGAGCTAAGCCCCGAAGCCTTCGAATACGCCCCCGACATCTCCATCGACTACGCGCTGATGGAAAACTCCACCGAAGTGGCCGTGGTGCCCTGCGACATCGGCTGGAGCGACATCGGCTCGTGGAATGCACTCAGTGACCTGCAAGATGCCGACGCCCAAGGCAACCGCATCCTTGGTGAAGCCCTGCTGCACGATGCGCGCAACTGCTATGTGCAAAGCCCGCAGCGCATCGTCGGCCTGGTGGGGGTGCACGACCTCATCGTGGTGGACACGCCAGACGCCGTGCTCATCGCCGACCGCCACCGCGCCCAAGACGTCAAACAGATCACCGCCCAGCTCAAGGCCAGCGGCCACGAGGCCTACAAGATCCACCGCGAGGTGCACCGGCCGTGGGGCACCTACACCGTGCTGGAAGAGGCCGAAAACTTCAAGATCAAGCGCATCGTCGTCAAGCCGAAGCACGCCCTGTCGCTGCAGATGCACCACCACCGCAGCGAACACTGGATTGTGGTCAGCGGCACGGCGCGCGTGGTGAATGGTGAAGATCGGAAGAGCGTCGTGTAGGGAAAGAGTGTAGATCTCGGTGGT
>CALBRU010000217.1 GCA_937927695.1 uncultured Thiomonas sp.
AGCAGCAGCGTCAGACTCTGCAGGGCGCCCTGCCCGCGCTGGAATCGGCCGATGCCGCCGCACAGCAGGCGCTGCAGCAGGGCGGCATGAGCCTGCTGGAATTCATCAACCAGCGCACCGCCCTGCTCGACCAGCGCTTGGCGCTGCAGGCCAACGCGCAACAGCGCGCCGAGCAAATTCTGGCCTTGCAACTACTCACCGGTCTTGGCCCCTACCGTCAGACCGCCGCCCAAGTTTCCCCGTCCAAATCCAACGCCGCACCGCTATGACCCTGCCCACTCGTGCCCGCATCGCCCTTCTCGCCGCGCTGAGTCTGCCCTCGCTTTTCCTGACCCTTGGCAGCCTGCCGAGTGCGTTCGCTGCAGACAGCCCCATCTCCGCACAAGTACAGACCGCGCCGCTGCAACGCGGCGAACTGCTGCACACCCTGCGCGCCTATGCCGTGGTGCAGGTGCCTGCCAGCCAGACTCAGGCCATTACCTTCCAGCATGCCATGCAGGTGCAAACCGTGGCCGTGCATGTCGGCCAGGCCGTGCGCAAGGGCGCGGTGCTGGCCACGCTGCACAGCGACGCCAGCACCGCGCTGGCCTACAGCCAGGCGCAGACCGCCGTTTCTTTTGCGCAGGGCGAGCTGAGCCGCATGACCGCGCTCAAGGCGCAACAACTCGCGACGCAGGCGCAGGTCGATGCGGCGCGCAAGGCCCTGAGCGACGCGCAGGCGCAACTGCACAGCCTGCAGCAACAAGGCGCGGGACAGGCGGCAACGCGGGTGCTGGCGCCGCAAGACGGCATCGTGCTGGCGGTGAACGCCGGGCCGGGTGATCTGCTCGCGGCAGGCAGCCCGCTGTTGCAGCTCGGGCGCAGCGGCAGCCTGCAAGCGCTGGCCGGCGTGCCTCCGGAAGACGCGCCGCGCCTGCAGCCCGGGCAACCCGTGCAGCTGACCTCGGTGTTCGACCCGGCGCAGCACTGGCAGGGCACCATCCGCAGCGTTGGAGCGGCCATCAACCCCAAGACCCAGCGCCTGGACGTGCAGATCGCCCTGCCTGCTCAGGCCGGTCTTCCTCCGGCTGGAGCCAGCGTGCAGGCCGACATGGTGCTCGGCCGCTGGCGCGGCTGGGTGGTGCCGCGCGACGCCGTGCTGCAGGATGAGCGCGGCGCCTTCGTGTTTCAGGACGACCACGGCAAGGCGCTACGCATCCCCGTTCAGATTGCCATCGAAAGCGGCCTGCAAACCGGCATCACCGGCGCCTTGAACCCGGCCTTGCCGCTGGTCGTCGCCGGCAACTATGAACTTCGCCCCGGCATGGCGCTGCGCGTGATGGGAGCTCAGCGATGAGCGGCGCCTCGGTCTGGCTGCAACGCCATCGACGTTCCGTCCTGTTTCTGCTCGCGCTGCTGGCAGTCGGCGGGGTGTTTGCCGCGTTCAAGCTGCCGGTGGGGCTGTTTCCGAATGTGGACTTCCCCCGCGTGGTAGTCAGCGCCGATGCGGGCGACCGCCCCGCCAGCCAGATGATGTTGCAAGTCACGCAGCCGCTGGAGCAGGCGGTACGCCGCGTACCCGGCGTGGTGGATGTGCGCTCGACCACCAGCCGCGGCACCGCCGATATTTCGGTGAGCTTCAACTGGGGCACGCCCATGGCGCTGGCCGCGGTGCAGGTCAACGAAGCGGTCACGCAGATGCTGCCGCAACTGCCTCCCGGCACGCAGGTGTCGAGCAAGCGCATGGACCCGACGGTCGATCCGGTCATCGCCTACAGCCTGACCTCCAAAACGCTCACCCCCACCCAACTCTACGACCTGGCCGAATTCCAGTTGCGCCCGCTGCTCTCCAGCATTGGCGGGGTGGCGCGGGTGCAGATTCAGGGCGGCGCGCAGGAGGAATATCACGTCACCCTCGATCCGCTGAAACTCCAGGCGCTGGGTCTGGCGCTGCAGGATGTGAGCAACGCGGTCAGCGCCGCCAACGGCGTGCAGGCCGTGGGGCATTTGCAGGATCGCTACAAGCTGCTGCTGGCACTGGCCGATTCCCGCCTGCACGACGCGGCGCAGATCGGTGACATCGTGCTGCGGGCCGGGCCCGACGGCGTCATTCGCCTCAAAGACGTGGCGCGCATCTCGCGCAGCACCGTGCCGCAATGGGTGCGCATCACCGCGAACGGGCAGGACGCCGTGCTGCTCAACATCTACCAGCAGCCGGGCGGCAACACCGTGCAGATCGCCCGCCATGTGCGCGAACTGCTCGCCAAAACCCCGCTGCCGCCCGGCGCGCATCTGGCCAGTTGGTACGACCAGAGCACCCTGGTGGTGGACAGCGCCGCCAGCGTGCGCGACGCCATTCTGATCGGCGTGGCGCTGGCCGGGCTGGTGCTGCTGCTGTTTTTGCGCAGCCTGAAAATCACCCTCATCGCCATGATCACCGTGCCCGCCGTGCTGGCCGCGACCGTGGTGCTGCTCTACGCCCTGGGGATGAGCTTCAACATCATGACCCTGGGCGGGATGGCGGCCGCTGTGGGCCTGGTGATCGACGACGCCATCGTGATGAGCGAGCACATCGTTCGGCGCTTGAGTGAAGCGCGGCATCGCGGCGAAGCGCAAGCGCGGCACAGCGGCATCCTGCACGCGGCGATGGAGTATCTGCGGCCGCTGGCCGGATCGAGCGCGTCCACCGTGGTCATCTTCCTGCCGCTGGCCTTTCTCTCGGGTGTCACCGGCGCTTTTTTCAAGGCGCTGTCGCTGACCATGGCCGCTGCCCTCGTCATCTCCTTTTTCGTCGCCTGGCTGGCCGTGCCGCTGCTGGCCGACAAGCTGCTCTCCCCCAAGGACATCGCGCGCGAAGCGCAGCGTGAAAACGGCCGCTGGCTCTCCGCTGTGCAACGCGGCTATGCGCGGGTGCTGGGCGCCAGCCTGCGCCGCCCGTGGCTGGCCGCGCTGGGACTGGCGCCGCTGCTGCTCGCAGGCTGGCTGGCTTATGGGCAAGTGGGTAGCGGCTTCATGCCGCATATGGACGAAGGCGGCTTCATCCTCGACTACCGTACCCCGCCCGGCACCTCGCTGACCGAGACCGATCGCGTCCTGGCCCAAGTGGAGCAGATTTTGCGCACCACGCCCGAGGTGCAGACCTGGTCGCGCCGTACCGGCGCGCAGCTCGGCGGCGGCGTGACCGAAGCGAACGAGGGCGACTTTTTTGTGCGTCTCAAGCCCCCGCCGCGCAAGTCCATCGACGTGGTGATGGAAGAGGTGCGCCAGCGCATCGAAACCCAGGTTCCCGGCGTGAAAATCGAGCTGGCGCAGTTGATGGAAGACCTGATCGGCGACCTCACCGCCGTGCCGCAGCCCGTGGAGATCAAAATCTTCGACGACAACCCGCAGCAGCTCGCCCAACTGGCGCACCGCACCGCGGCGGCCATCGGCAAGATTGCCGGCATCGTCGATGTTCGCAGCGGCATCAAGCCCGCCGGCGACGCGCTCGACATCCATATCGACCCCACCCGCGCCGCGCTCGAAGGCGTCGATCCGCAGCAGGTGCAGCAGCAACTGCAAACCCTCATCGGCGGCAGCGTGGTCACGCAAATCCAGCAGGGCCAGAAAATGGTCGGCGTGCGGCTGTGGACGCCGCTGGGGCTGCGTCAAACCACCGATGACATCGCCCGTCTGCCGCTGCGCGCGCCCGATGGGCATGTGTTCACCCTGGGTCGCATCGCCAGCCTCAAGGTGCTCACCGGCCAGCCGGAAATCCACCGCGAAAACCTCAAGGCGATGGCCGCGGTCACCGCGCGCATCAGCGGGCGCGATCTGGGCTCGACCATTGCCGCGGTGAAAAAAATCATCGACGCTCCCGGCTACTTTCCGCCCGGCGTCTATGCCCAGCTCGGCGGGCTGTACAAGCAGCAGCAAATCGCGTTTCAAGGCCTGATCAGCGTGCTCGGCGCGGCGGTGCTGCTGGTGTTTTTGCTGCTGCTGTTTCTGTATGAACGTTTCAAGGTAGCGATCAGCATCCTGGCCATGCCGCTGCTCGCGCTGCCCGCGGTGTTCATTGGCCTGTGGGCGGCAGGCATCGAGCTCAACATCTCGGCGATGATGGGCATGACCATGATCGTGGGCATCGTCACCGAGGTCGCGATTTTCTACTTCAGCGAAGTGCAGTCCTTGCTGCACGAGCACCCTGAGCAGGGCCTGGACGCGGCGCTGGTGGCCGCCGGGCAGAACCGCATGCGCCCCATCGCCATGACCACGCTGGCGGCCATGCTGACGCTTGCGCCGCTGGCACTCGCGCTGGGGCAAGGCTCGGCCATGCAACAGCCGCTGGCCGTGGCCATCATTGCGGGGCTTGCGGTACAGATGCCGCTGGTGCTGCTGGTCATGCCGGTGCTGTTCAAGCTGATGCGAGGCAAGCTGGACGACGCCGAGGCCGACGACAATCTGTCGCTGTCTGCAGTCTCTCCCCCTACCGAGTGAACCATGCGCATTCTCCTGGTTGAAGACGATCACATGCTGGGCGCAGCCACGCGCGAAGCCCTGCGCGACGCCACCCACGCGGTGGACTGGGTACTCGACGGCGCGTCGGCGCTGAGCGCGGCGCAAGGCGGCGAATACGAGCTGATGCTGCTCGATCTGGGCCTGCCCAAGCGCGACGGTCTGTCGGTGTTGCAGGCGCTGCGGCAGTCGGGCAGCAACCTGCCCATCCTCATTCTCACCGCGCGCGACGCGCTCGAAGACCGGGTGCGCGGCCTCGACCTGGGCGCAGACGACTATCTGGTCAAACCCTTCGAGAGCGCCGAGCTGCTGGCGCGCATCCGCGCGGTGGCGCGACGCCAGGGCGGACAGGCGCAGCCGGTGCTCTCCAACGGTGTGCTCGAACTCGACCCCGTTTCTCGCGAGGTGCGGTTTCAGGGGCAGACGCAGCGCCTGACCGCGCGCGAATACGCCCTGCTCCACGCGCTATTGCTGCGTCCCGGCGCCATTCTGTCGCGCAGCGAACTCGAAGACCGCATCTACGGCTGGAACGAAGAAGTGGAAAGCAACGCGGTGGAGTTTCTCATTCACAGCCTGCGCAAAAAACTCGCGCCCGAAGTCATCAAGAACGTGCGCGGCGTGGGCTGGCTGGCGCCGCGCGTGGACAGCGCCCCGAACGGCAACGCGCCATGAATCCCCTCCCCGCGCTACGCCACTGGGGCGCGCAATCGCTGCTGCGTCGGCTGTGGCTGTGGATGACCGTGAGCGTGGTCGTCGTCGGCCTGGGCACGGCGGCGCTGTCGTACTTTTTCGGCTATCAAGAAGCCAATGAACTGCAGGACGCGCAACTGCGCCAGATCGCCAGCCTGGTGCAGCGCTGGGGCCATCTTCCCGACAGTGCGCTGAGCCCCGCTGGCGCCGATGTCGACAAAGACGCCCGCATCGTGGTGCAGCGCCTGGGAGCGCCCGTGGGCGCGCACGGACTGCAGCTTGCGGCCGATCTGAGCGACGGCATGCATGTGGTGCAAAGCGGCGACCATGCCTGGCGCGTGTTCGTGCAGCAGGGCGACAAAGGCCGCATCGCCGTGGCGCAGCGCACCGATGTGCGCACCGACGCCGCCATTGACAGCGCACAGCGCACCCTGTTTCCGCTGCTGGCGCTCATTCCGCTGCTGGCCCTGCTGTCTGCTTGGGTGGTGCGGCGGGCGCTGCGACCGCTGCGGCAAATGGCGCAGGGCGTGGACGCGCGCAGCGAAGCCGATCTGCAGCCCTTGCCGCAAACCGATGTGCCGCAGGAAATCCTGCCCTTCGTGCACTCCATCAACCGCTTGCTGGAGCGTCTGAGGGCCTCGATGGAACAGCAGCGCCGCTTCGTCGCCGATGCCGCGCACGAACTGCGCACGCCCATCGCCGTGCTCAGCATGCAGGTGGACAACCTCAAGCCGCTGCAGCTCGAACCGCAGGCGCGGCAGCGCATCGGCGCGCTGCAAGACGGCCTTCGCCGCGCCCGCACCGTGGTGGAACAGTTGCTCAGCCTCGCCCGTTCACAAGGCGAGCAGACGACGCTGCGGCAGACGCTCGACCCGAGCGGGGTGATGCGCGAAGTGATCACCGATCTGCTGCCGCTGGCCGAGAGCCGCGGTATCGACCTGGGCATCGACCGCGCCGAGAAGGTAGAGATCGACACCGATCCCGCCCAGCTCTACACCCTGCTGCGCAACGCGGTGGACAATGCGCTGCGCTACACCCCGGAAGGCGGACGGGTCGATCTGCGGGTACGGGCCGATGGCGAGCGCGCGGTCATCGAAGTGCAGGACAGCGGCCCCGGCATTGCGCCCGAGCAGTTGCAGCGGGTGTTCGACCCCTTCGTGCGCCTGCCAGGCGCGCAGAGCGAAGGCAGCGGGCTGGGCCTGTCCATCATCCGCCAGATTGCGCAGCGCCTCGGCGGCGAAGTGTCGCTGCGCAACGCCGCCGAAGGCGGGCTGATTCTGCGCTACAGCCAGCGCCTCACTTCGGCCAGATCCGGCTGAAGTCGAAGGCGATGCGACACTTGCCGAGGTTGAATTCCAGGGTTTCGTCCGCCACGTCTGCCAGCTTGATGTAGCGCCCTTGCTGCAGGTGAAAGACTTTGCAGACACGATCGTCCACATTGACCAAGACGTAGTACTGCACGCCCTCGGTCTCGTAGATGGTGAACTTGGCGTGCTCATCTTTGCTCGCGGTGCGCTTGGAAAGAATCTCGAACACCAGTTCCGGCGCGCGGGTGATGTAGGCGCCCTCGACCGGATGGCAGACCACCAAATTGTCGGGCTGCACCACGGTATCGTCGCTGATGCGCCAGTCCACGGGAAGGAGCGCGCGGCAATCGGCGCCCTGGGGGGAACGCGATCTTAAGCCCGCTTCAAAGCCGATTTCACGTCGGCTGCAGTCGGTAAATCTTGGCCGACGCACCGTCTGAAATCAGGTAGATCGCGCCATCCGGCCCCTGCCGCACGTCGCGGATGCGCTCACCCAGATCGGTGAGCAGCGCCTCGCGCGCCACCACCTTGTTGCCGTCGAGCTGCAGCCGCCACAGCGCCTGCCCGGCCAGTGCACCGACGAACAGATTGCCGCGCCATTGCGGGAACACGCGGCCGGTGTAGAACGCCATGCCACAGGGCGCGATGGATGTGGGCACCCAGTAGGTCATCGGCTGTTCCATACCGGGGGCGCTGGTGGCGCCGCCCACCGGCGGGCAGTTGCCCACCGGGGCGCCATATTCGCAGCCGTAGGAAATTTTCGGCCAGCCGTAGTTGCGCCCGGCGCGGGTGATGTTGACCTCGTCACCGCCCTGCGGGCCGTGCTCGTGCGTCCACAACTCGCCCGTTACCGGATGGAGGGCCGCGCCCTGCACATTGCGGTGGCCGTAGCTCCAGATCTCCTCGCGCACCCCGGCGCGGCCGAAAAATGGGTTGTCTTTCGGCACGCTGCCGTCCGAGTGAATGCGCACCACCTTGCCCAGAGTGTTGGACAAATCCTGCGCCGCGTCGCGCTGGCTGAAACGGTCGCCCAGGGTGATAAACAGGGTGCCGTCTGGCGCGAACACCAGTCGCGAGCCGAAGTGCGCCGTGCTGTCGATCTTGGGCGTCTGGCGAAAGATCACCTGCACGTCGCTCAGCCGGGTGCCATCTGCCGACAGCACCCCGCGCGCCACTGCGGTGCCGTTGCGCCCAGCCTCGGCTCCCGTGCCCGCTTCGGCATAGCTCAGATACACGCGCCGGTTGGCGACAAAGTCGGGGTCGAGCGCCACGTCGAGCAAGCCGCCCTGCCCGCGCGCGTCCACTGCGGGCACGCCGACAATCGGCGCTGCCGCCTTGCCGTCCAGACCGACGATGCGCAGCGCGCCGGTACGCTCAGTCACCAGCATGCGGCCATCGGGCAGAAAGGCCAGCGCCCACGGCCGCGACAGGCCGCTGGCCACAATCACCACCGCCGCTTTGACCGCGGGCTGCGTATCGACCGGTAACGGACTGGACGCCGCCGAGGCCGGGGTTTCACCCCAAACCAGCACCGCCCCGCCGCCGCAGGCGCCCAGCGCGGTGCTGCCCAGCCCTGCGCCCAGCCAGCGCAGGGTGTGGCGGCGCGTGGGCGAAGTCGGATGCGATGGCGTTTGCATGGTCAGCCTCCTAGGCTCAGAAACAGATTCAGGCGCTTTGCTGGGCGTCGGTGTCGTGGTCGTCGCCGCCACCAAACACCCGCTGCCGCAGCAGCCCGAGCTGGTCGCGCACCCTCGCGGCCTGCTCGAATTCGAGATTGCGGGCGTGCTCAATCATGCGCTTTTCCAGACGTTTGATCTCACGCGCCACGTCTTGCGCGTTGTCGATCTGCAGTTCCGCAATTTCACGCTCCACGCTGCCTGCGCGCAAGCCCTTGCCCGGAGTCTGCACCACGCCGTCGATCAGGTCGCGCACCGACTTGTTCAGCGCGGTGGGCGTGATGCCATGTTCGGTGTTGAACGCAATCTGCTTGGCGCGGCGGCGCTCGGTTTCGTCGATGGCGCGACGCATGGAGTCGGTCATGCGGTCGCCGTACAAAATGGCCATGCCGCTGACATTGCGCGCCGCGCGACCGATGGTCTGAATGAGCGAACGGGTGGAGCGCAGAAAGCCCTCCTTGTCCGCATCCAAAATGGCCACCAGCGACACCTCGGGAATGTCCAGCCCTTCGCGCAGCAGGTTGATGCCCACCAGCACGTCGAATACGCCCAGCCGCAGGTCGCGCAGAATTTCCACCCGTTCCACCGTGTCGATGTCGGAGTGCAGATAGCGCACCTTCACGCCGTTTTCGTCGAGATAGTCGGTGAGCTGCTCGGCCATGCGCTTGGTGAGCGTCGTGATCAGCACGCGCTCGCCCTTGTTCACCCGCAGGCGAATTTCGCCCAGCACGTCATCCACCTGGCTGCTGGCCGGCCGCACCTCGATGAGCGGGTCCACCAGCCCGGTGGGCCGCACCACCTGCTCCACGACTTGATCCGCGTGCTGGCTTTCATAGTCTGCCGGGGTGGCGGAGACAAACACGGTCTGCCGCATCTTGCGCTCGAATTCGGCGAACTTCAGCGGCCGGTTGTCCAGCGCCGACGGCAGCCGAAATCCATAGTCCACCAGAGTCTGCTTGCGCGCGCGGTCGCCGTTGTACATGCCGTTGAACTGGCCGATGAGCACATGGCTTTCGTCGAGAAACATCAGCGCATCGGGCGGCAGATAGTCCACCAGCGTGGGCGGCGGCTCGCCCGGCGCGGCGCCCGAGAGATGCCGCGAGTAGTTCTCGATGCCCTTGCAATGGCCGATCTCGGTGAGCATTTCCAGATCGAAGCGGGTGCGTTGCTCCAGCCGCTGCGCCTCCACCAACTTGCCCATGCCGGTGAGCTCCTTCACCCGCTCGCGCAACTCCTGCTTGATGCCCTCCACCGCTTCGAGCACCTTTTCTCGCGGCGTGACGTAATGCGAACTGGGGTAGATGGTGAAGCGCGGAATCTTCTGCCGCACCACGCCCGTGAGCGGGTCGAACAAAGAGAGCGACTCGATCTCGTCGTCGAACAATTCGATGCGCACCGCGAGTTCGGCGTGCTCGGCCGGAAAGATGTCGATGCGGTCGCCGCGCACGCGGAACGTGCCGCGGGTGAAGTCCACCTCGTTGCGCTGGTACTGCATGCGCACCAATTGCGCGATCACGTCGCGCTGGCCCATGCGGTCGCCGGTGCGCACCGTAAGAATCATGGCGTGATAGTCCGACGGATTGCCGATGCCGTAAATCGCGCTCACGCTCGCCACGATCACCACATCGCGCCGCTCCAGCAGGCTTTTGGTGGCCGACAGGCGCATCTGCTCGATGTGCTCGTTGATGGCGCTGTCTTTCTCGATGAACAGGTCGCGCTGCGGCACATAGGCCTCGGGCTGGTAGTAGTCGTAGTAGCTGACGAAATACTCCACCGCGTTCTTCGGAAAAAACTCGCGGAACTCGCTGTAGAGCTGCGCCGCCAGGGTCTTGTTGGGCGCGAACACAATAGCGGGCCGCCCCATGCGGGCGATCACATTGGCCATGGTGTAGGTCTTGCCCGATCCGGTCACGCCCAGCAGGGTCTGATAGCTCAGGCCATCGCCCAGCCCCTCGGCCAATTGCGCAATCGCCGTGGGCTGGTCGCCCGCCGGCGGGTAGGGCTGGTAGAGGCGAAACGGCGAACCGGGATAACTGACAAACTTGTCCGGGTCGAGCGAGGGAACGGGTTGCGGTGCGGACATGGGCGGAACCGGGGGAGTGAAAACGCCGTCTTCACGGCGCAACAACAAGCCTTTGGCGAACAGGCTCGGGGCGTAAAATCGCAGATCTTTTCACCGGCCATTGTCCCGCAAGCCCGGTTTTTTCGTCACCTCACCCCACATCTCCCATGACCCAGTCGCTTTTTTCCCGCGTGGAAATGGCCCCGCGCGATCCCATCCTCGGCCTGAACGAACAATTTGCTGCTGACCCCAACCCCAACAAGGTCAACCTGGGCATCGGCGTCTATACCGACGCCGACGGCAAGCTGCCGCTGCTGGCCTGCGTGAAAGCGGGAGAAGCGCAACTCATGCAGGCGCCCAAGCCGCGCGGCTATCTGCCCATCGACGGCATCGCCGCCTACGACAAGGCAGTGCAGGGACTGGTGTTTGGCGCCAACCACGAGGCCGTGACCTCGGGCCGCATCGCCACAGTGCAAGGTCTGGGCGGCACCGGCGGGCTGACAGTGGGGGCCGACTTCCTCAAGCGCCTCAACCCCAACGCGCAAGTGCTGATTTCCGACCCAAGCTGGGAAAACCACCGCGCCCTGTTTGAAGCTGCAGGCTTCACCGTAGGCACCTACCCCTATTACGACGCCGCCAAACAGGGCGTGAACTTCGATGCCATGCTCGCCGCACTGAACGCCGCGGCAGCCGGGACCATCGTCGTGCTGCATGCCTGCTGCCACAACCCCACCGGCTATGACATCAGCCCGGCGCAGTGGGAACAGGTGATTGCCGCCCTCAAGGCGCGCAACCTCGTGCCCTTCCTCGACATGGCCTACCAGGGCTTCGGCGAAGGCATTGCCGAAGACGGCGCGGTCATCCAGCAATTCCTCGCCGCCGGGCTCGACTTTTTCGTCGCCACCTCCTTCTCCAAGAGCTTCTCGCTCTACGGCGAGCGCGTGGGCGCTTTAAGCGTGGTGTGCGCCAGCAAGGACGAGGCGGCCCGCGTGCTGTCGCAGATCAAGCGCGTCATCCGCAGCAACTACTCCAACCCGCCCACCCACGGCGCGCAAATCGTCGCCACCGTGCTCTCTTCGCCTGAACTGCGCGCGCAGTGGGAGCAGGAACTCGCGGGCATGCGCGAACGCATCCGCGCCATGCGCAGCACCCTGGTGGAAAAACTCGCCGCCGCCGGCGTGAAGGGCGATCTGTCCTACATCACCCGCCAGAAAGGCATGTTCAGCTACTCGGGCCTTTCCGCCGCGCAGATGGAGCGCCTGCGCACCGAATTCGGCGTGTACGGCGTCTCCACCGGCCGCATCTGCGTGGCCGCGATCAATCTGCACAACGTGGACTACGTCGCCAAGTCCATCGCGGCGGTGATGCAGTAGAAGGTTCCGTATTTTCAAGCCGCCCTGATGAGCGTCGCCCCCATCTTGTCAGCACCGCATGTTCTTTTTCCATTGGCGCGAGCAACTTCGACCGCGCCTTTGCTTTCTATACGGTGCTTGCCGAGATATTTGGCATTCAGTCCCGGTTTCTCGAGCCGAAAAGGCCGTGGGCTGCTGACCACACTTCACACTGTTTGCTCTTTTTCGACCAAGTAGCTGGGTTAGAAAACCCCTACTGCGCTCAGGACCCGGCGCGAGTAAAATTTGTGCATTGCAACAAGAAAAGGTCGGAGTCCATCATGGTGTATGACCTGTATGAAACCCAGCGCTCGCTGATGCGGCCGCTCGCTGATTTTGCCGAGGCTGCCGCAAAGTTTTACGCCAACCCGGTGTGGCCTGCGGTGCCGCACAACGTCACCCAGCGCGTCTCGGCCAGCTACGACCTGATGCACCGGCTGCTCAAGGATTACGAAAAACCCGAGTTCGGCATCAATAGCGTGCAGATCGAGGGCAAGACTGTCGCAGTGCAGCAACAGGTCGTGCTGGAAAAACCTTTCTGTCGTCTGCTACGGTTCAAGCGGTTTTCTGACGATGTCAGCCTGCTGGGCAAACTCAAGGATGACCCGACCGTGCTCATCGTCGCCCCGCTGTCGGGCCATCATTCCACCTTGTTGCGCGACACGGTGAAAACCATGCTGCAGGATCACAAGGTGTTCATCACCGACTGGACCGACGCCCGCATGGTGCCCACCGAGCAGGGCCGTTTCAGCCTGGATGATTACGTCGCTTACATCCGCGAGTTCATCGCTGCCATCGGCCCGGATGTGCATGTGATGTCGGTCTGCCAGCCCACGGTGCCGGTGCTGGGCGCCATTTCCCTGATGGCCAGCGCGGGCGAAATCGCCCCGCGCAGCATGATCATGATGGGCGGCCCCATCGATGCGCGCAAGTCGCCCACAGCGGTGAACAACCTGGCGATGAACAAGAGCTACGAGTGGTTCGAGAACAATGTGATCTACCGCGTGCCCGCCAACTACCCCGGCGCGGGTCGGCGCGTCTACCCCGGCTTTTTGCAGCACAGCGGTTTCGTGGCGATGAACCCAGACCGCCACCTCACCTCGCACTACGACTACTTCCTCGACCTGATCCGCGGCGACAACGACGACGCGCAAGCGCATCGCCGCTTTTACGACGAATACAACGCCGTACTCGACATGGACGCCGACTATTACCTCGACACCATCAAGCTGGTGTTCCAGGACTTCGGTCTCGTCAACGGCACCTGGACGGTGGAAGGCGAGGCCGTGCGCCCGCAAGACATCCACCGCACGGCGCTGCTCACCATCGAAGGCGAGCTCGACGACATTTCCGGCGCGGGGCAAACCGAGGCGGCGCACGACCTGTGCACCGGCATCGCCTCGGTCAGCCGCCAGCATTACGTGGCCGAAGGCGCGGGGCACTACGGCATTTTTGCGGGACGGCGTTGGCGCGAAAAGGTCTATCCCGTCGTGCGCGACTTCATCGCCGCGCACCCGCAAGGCGCAGCAGGCGACCCGCCGCGCAAACCGGCGCGCTCCCGCGCCTCCGCCTGAATCTGTTGACTCATGCCTGTTGCGACCGGCGCCTTGGCCGCGCAAATCGACGCCCTGCTGCCGCAAACGCAGTGCACCCGCTGCGGCTACCCAGACTGTGCCGCCTATGCGCAGGCCATTGCCGAAGGCCAGGCCGACATCAACCGCTGCCCACCCGGCGGCGAGCAGGGCATTGAAAAACTCGCTCATCTGCTGCAACGCCCGGCGACCGCGCTCGACCCTTCCTGCGGAACGGAAGGCCCGCGCGAGCGCGCCGTGATCGACCCGGCCCTGTGCATCGGCTGCACCTTGTGCATTCAAGCCTGCCCGGTGGACGCGATTGCCGGTGTTTCCAAGCGCATGCACACTGTCATCGACGCCTGGTGCACCGGCTGCGCCTTGTGCCTGCCGCCCTGCCCGGTCGATTGCATTCGCATGGAAGCGGTGGCCGACCCCGCTCTGGCCACCCGCAGCGGCTGGAATGCCTGGAGCCCGGCGCAGGCCGACGAAGCGCGCCAGCGCTATGCTCGCCACCTCGAACGTCACCCTCGCCCACTGGCGCAGACTGAGCCGCCCGCTGCACCGGCCCGTGCGGCAGACCGCAAGGCCGCCCTGCTGCAAGCGGCTCTGGAGCGCGCCCGGCAGCGCCAGCGCAGCGCTCCTTGAATTCTGAATTTCTGCCAAATCGCAAAAAAATGACCACAAAACCCAGTAAATCCCTGCAAACTTTCCCGAACCCCGCCCCTGAGCGCGACTATCACATCCACATGCAGGTGCCTGAATTCACCTGCCTGTGCCCGCTCACAGGTCAGCCGGATTTCGCCCGATTCGACATCGACTTCATTCCCGACAAGAAGTGCGTCGAGCTCAAAAGCCTCAAGCTCTATATGTGGAGCTATCGCGACGAAGGCGCCTTTCACGAGAAGGTCACCAACACCATCCTCGACGATCTGGTGAAGGCCATGTCCCCCCGGTTTCTACGCGTGACGGCGCGATGGTATGTGCGCGGCGGCATTTACACCAATGTGGTGGTCGAGCACCGCAAGCGCGGGTGGAAGCCAACGCCGCGCGTCGATCTGACGCAGTTCGACGCCGCCGAACCCGCAGCGAATTGAGGCGTTTTAACGAAACTTGCTCAGGCGTTGAGCAGTTTTGACGGCTGAATGCGCAAAATGGCATTCAGCCCGGTCACCAGCACCGAGCCATCGGCCAAAGCGAGCACGCCGTAGGGCAGATGCAACTCGGCGGGCAAGGCGCCCGTGGCCACCTTCTCGCCCGCGCCGGTTCCGGCCAGGGTGGAAACTTCGCCTTGCGGCGATATGCGGCGCACCCGGTTATTGCCGGTATCGGCCACGATCAAGCAGCCATCGGGTGCGAACGACAGGGTTTGTGGGTGCAAAAACAGCGCTTCCTCCACGTTGCCATCGGCAAAACCGCCCTTGCCGGGTTTGCCCGCAAAGGTCGTTACCGTACCGTCGGGCGTGATTTTGCGAATGACGTTGTTGAAGTATTCGCTCACGTAAATCTGCCCCTGCGCGTCCAGCGTCAGCCCGACCGGGGTGTTGAAGCGCGCCTGCGCGCCCCGCCCATCGCGCCAGCCAGTATCGCCGGGTGAACCGGCCAGGGTGCTGACCGCGCCTTGCGCGCTGATGCGGCGCACCGTGCTGTTGTAGGCATCGGCCACATACGCCACGCCCTTTGCGTTCACGCCCAGCCCCACGGGGTGATTGAATCGCGCCTGCTGGCCCGGCCCATCGGCAAAACCTTCAACCTCTAGCTTGCCCGCCAGGGTGCTTACCCTGCCATCCCGGCTGATGCGGCGCACCGTATTGCTGCCGGAATCGCTCACAAACAGCGTGCCATCGGTGGCCACCGCCACACATTCAGGCGAATAAAACCGCGCCTGTAGCGCCGGGCCGTTGCGGGCGTCGCGCTGCTCCACCTGCCCCGCGACGATGCTGACCTGACCGTCTGTGCCCAGCTTGCGCACCACGCTGTTGACGTAGTCGGCCACAAAAATATTGCCCTGCGCATCGCGCGCCATGCCGCGCGGATCGTGAAACCGCGCCTGGGCGAAATCGCCGCCGTTGTACATGCCGGGGCCGATGGCGCCTGCAAAAATCTCCAGCGTGCCAGCGGCCTGCGTCGCAGAAAAAGCGGTTTGACTGATCAAGGGGGACAAGGCCGTGCCCAGCGCCAGAGCGCCAGCCGATTGAATGAAGTGTCGTCGCTGCATGAGAGTTCAGGGAAAGTGCCCGCGGCGGTTGCGCGGTTGAGGCTCAAGCTTATGTCAGCAGGTTTTTCCTTGCAGGCGTGCCACTCAAGTGCCGCGCCGGTCAACCAGCGCGCG
>CALBRU010000218.1 GCA_937927695.1 uncultured Thiomonas sp.
CAAGCCAGTGTCGCTACGGGTCGAGCCCGCGTTTTCGCAGCAACAGTACGACATTGTGCTGACCTGATGCGGCTTGCCGTGCGTGGCGGCTGCGCCACGCAAAAAAGCGGCTCTGGTTCTCCGCTGCGGTCGTGGGCGATGCGCTGCATCGTGCTGCTCACGCGGAAGACACAGCCTTGTCATATGCGAAAAATACAGTCCAACTGTGTCTAGTTGTTACTAATGATTTCGCCATGAAACCGACAAAACTTCTCCTCGCCAGCCTTCTTCCGCTCACCTTGCTCGCAGCTTGCGGGGGTGGGAGCAACCCCTCGGTAGCAGACGCAGCCCAGCCCGATGCTGCCGTGGCCAAGCCCGTCGCCGTCACCATTGCCCACGTCAATGATGTGCACTCTAACCTGGCGCAGACCACCACGGCGCTCACGCTCGGCGGCATCGACACCACGGTGCAGATCGGGGGATTTGGCCGGGTGAAAGCCGCAGTCGATCAGATCGCCGCCAAAAATCCGAACACCCTCAAGCTACACGCCGGTGACGCGCTGGTCGGCACTCTGTATTACACCCTGTTCCAAGGCAAGGCCGATGCCGAGTTGATGAACACCATCTGCTTCGACGCAATGACCGTGGGCAATCACGAGTTCGACGACGGCGACGCGGGACTCAAGCGCTTCATCGACGATCTGCACGCTGGCAACTGCAAAACGCCGATGCTGTCGGCCAATGTCACGCCGCAATTGGGCACGCCCCTGGCGCCCCAATCGACGACCGACTACATCAAGCCCTTTGTCATCAAAGAGATTGGCGGCGAGAAGATCGGCATCGTCGGCCTGACCGTCGTCGGCAAGACTGTGGGTTCTTCACGCCCGCTGCCCACCACCGCCTTTGCCAATGAAGTGACCGCCGCGCAAAAGGCCATCGACCAGTTGAAGGCGCAAGGCGTCAGGCGCGTCGTGCTGCTCAGCCATGTGGGCTATGCATTCGACCAGCAGATCGCGCCGCAACTCACCGATGTCGATGTGATCGTCGGTGGCGATTCGCATACCCTGCTCGGCGATTTCTCCGGCTACGGCGTGCCCAAGGTCGGCAACTACCCGACCCTGCTGAAAAACAAGGACGGCGGCACGGTCTGCGTCGCGCAGGCCTGGGAATACGGCAAGGCCGTCGGTGAACTGCAGGTGAACTTCGCCGCCGACCAGACGGTGCAGAGCTGCTCGGGCGCCCCGCACCTGCTGCTGGGCGATACCTTCACCCGCAAAGGTGCAGACGGCAAAACCTATACCGTCGCCGGAGCCGAACTCGACACTCTCAAAGCCACCATCGCCAAAGACCCGCAACTGCTGATGATTGCTCCCGATGCCACGGCGGAGTCGGTACTCAAAAAATACAAAGCTCAGATCAGCCAACTGGAAACCCAGGTCATCGGCGCCTCGGCGCAATACCTCTGCCATGTGCGCATTCCAGGCGACGCTTCCAAGGCGGCGGGCTGCACCGAGGCCACCCGCGCGCACGGCTCTGACATTGCCAACATCGTGGCCCAGGCCTTCCTGGCGCAGAGCCTGACTTCGGACATCGCCATCCAGAATGCAGGTGGCGTGCGCATCGATGTTCCCGCGGGCGACGTGACCATCAAGACCGCCTATACCCTGCTGCCGTTCGCCAACACCCTCACCGAGCTGACCATGACCGGCGCGGAGATCAATGCGGTACTTGAAGACGCGCTCGACTATGCCCTGATGACCGGCGGCTCGACCGGCGCCTACCCCTACGCCGCAGGTCTGCGCTGGGACGTCAATCTGTCCCAACCCAAAGGTCAGCGCTTCAGCAATTTGCAGGTCAAGAGCAAGACGGCCAGCGCCTGGACTGCGCTCGACCCCAACGCCACCTACAAGGTCGTGAGCAACATCTACACCGCCCAGGGCAAAGACGGCTA
>CALBRU010000219.1 GCA_937927695.1 uncultured Thiomonas sp.
CAGGAAGGGGCCGCCGCTGACCTGCAGCGCGCTTTGCCACATGTGCAGAATGTGGTCGATGTCGCGCTGCACGGCCGGGTTCCAGCCCCGGCCCGGCAGATCGGCCTGGATGTTCATCGGCATGTGCTCGCGCAAGGCGCCGAAGCCGCTGTGCATGCTGGCGCACAGGCTGCGGGCCAGCGCCCGCCCAGCCACGTCTTGCGGCCAGAGTGCAAGCTCCGGAAAACGCTCGGCCAGGTATTCGCCGATGGCCAGCGAGTCCCAGATGCGCAGATCGCCGTCTTCGAGCACCGGCACCTTCGCCACTGGCGAGAGGGGCAACAACTGCGCGGCAAACTCGGGCGTGTCGAGCCAGTGCTGGCGTTCTTCAAAGGAGATGCCAAACGCGGTCATCGCCACCCAAGGGCGCATGGACCAGGATGAGTAATTTTTGTTGCCGATGTGCAGGATGAACATGACGGGCCTTCGTGCGTGAGAGTAACGTCGCCATTCTCCCGCCCGGCCACGCGCTTTCCAAACCGTTTTTTCGCAGGGCCGCCATGCGGGCGGCGCATGGTGGATGCCCCTTGGAGATCACCGCCCTGCCGTCGCCCGCATTGGCCCGTATTCCGACTCCTGATACTTCGGGTCGAGGTAGGTGGGGGCGATGGCCTCCAAAGACTCGGGATGCGGCACGCCGAGCTCCGGCGCGAAACCGGGTAGGGCGCCGCTGCACACGCTGTCGACCTTCATGGAGTCGAGGTTGTCGCGGCTCATCACCGGCTCGCCCGGAGCGAGTTCCATCATCAGCGCCTGCAGCCGCCCCAGCGCGTCGGGCAGGGGGATGATGCTGCGCCCTCTGCCGCCGCCCACCCGCGCCCACTGGCCGGAAAGCCGCACCAGTTCGGCCAGGGTGTAGGTGTTGGGGCCGCACAACTCGTAGGTCTGGCCGAAGGTGTCGCGCGCCTGCGGCCCCACGAGGCTGCTGGCAAATGCCGTGACCACGTCACCGACATACACCGGGGCAAAGCGGGTTTTCGCCCCCGCCAGCGGCATGACCGGGAACACCCGCTGCAGCTTGGCGAAGGTGTTGAGGAAGTTGTCTTCGGGGCCGAACACCACCGAGGGCCGAAACAGGGTGAGATCGAGCCCAGACTGCGCGATCCCGGCCTGCGCCTTGAGCGCCGCCTCGCCGTCGCCCTTGGAACGCAGATACATCGACGGCCCGTTGGAATCGGCCCCGAGCGCGCTCATGTGCACCACGCGGCGCACACCCTGCTGTGCGCAGGCTGCGGCGATGCGGCGCGGCAGATCGACATGCGCGCGGGCGAAGTCGGCGCCGTAGGGCTGGCCACGCCTGCCCTGCAGGATGCCCACGAGGTTGACTACGGCGTCGCGTCCGGCCACCAGTTTGGCCAGTTTGGCGTCGTCATGCACATCGGTCTCGATCACATCGACCAGCGGCAGTTGCACCAGATGACGGGCGCGCTGACGGCGGCGGGTAGGCACGGTGACGAAATGATTGCCCAGCGACAGGGCGTTGACCAGGCGGCTGCCGATGAAACCGCTGCCGCCGATGACGAGAATGTTCTGCTGCTGCATGAGAGTTCCTGAAAGATCGCGACAGGGCAAAGTGTGCCAGAACCCCGCCGGAAGGGGAATGCGCCGCATCAAGCGCCGGCACCCCATGTTGCCGCTCAAGGAAACGTAGGGGCGCTCAGAGAGGATTCGCTCAGGGCCGATTGCCTTGATTGCTCGCCAGCATGGCGTCTGGCGTACCCACGTCGCCCAGCCGCGCCTTGAGCGACTGCGGCTTGCCGCTGAGGATGGCGGCGTACACCGTGGCGTTGGCCAGTACGCGCTTGACGTAATCGCGGGTTTCGGGAATGGGAATGTTTTCGGCGAAGATGGCGCCGGGCAACAGCGGCTGATCGGGCAGGCCCATATTGCGCCATCGCAGCGGCCGCCCTGGCCCGGCGTTGTAGCCCGCGGCGGCCAGCGCCTCGGAGCCATCGAACTGCTGCAGCAGCCCGCCGAGGTAGGCGCTGCCGAGCTGCACATTCACCCCCACGTCGGCGATCTGGTCGTGGCTGTAATCGGTCAGGCCGATCTTGCGCGCCACCAGTTTGGCGGTGGCCGGCATGAGTTGCATCAGCCCCGAAGCGCCCACCCACGATTTGATGTTGGCGATAAAGCGTGACTCCTGGCGAATCAGTCCGTAGAGAAAGGCCTCGTTCACGTCTTCGGCCTGAGAGGCTTTGCCGATGGCGTCGCGATACGGCATGGCGTAGCGCTGGGCAATGTCCACCCCGCCCTTGACCCGTTCGCTGGTGTTGATGCAGCGATCCCAGAGTTGCTGCTGGCAGGCCAGTTCGGCAGCGGCCTGCATTTGCTGGTTGTCGAGTCCGCGTAGCGAGAAATTCCATTCGCGCACGGCCTCATTGCGCAGGTCGATGTTGAACAAGGCCAGCGAGCGCTGCAGCCCCGGCCGCGCTGCCTGCTGTGCAACGACCGACAAAGGCGCCGGGGGCAGGGAAGCCGGCAGGCTGACTTTCATGCCCAGGGCGTCGGTGGCGAGTTGGCCGTAAAAATCCCAGGGATTCGCCACCTCGGCCAGCAGCGCGCGACCCTCGATCGGGTGTCCGAGTTTTTCGAGCGCGCGGGCGTGCCAGTAGCGCCACGACAGGTCTTTGTCGCCCTGATCGATCAGCGTGCGCGTGGCGCTGCGCACCAGCGCCCAGTCTTGCGCGCGCAGCGCGGCGCGCACCTGCCATTCGAGCACCGTGGTAGAGGGCACATAGTCCGGATCGGCCTGGCCCATGCGGGCATACCAGCGGGCCGCCTCGGGCTGCAGATCGAGCGCGGCCGACAGACCGATGCGCCCCCAGATCTGGGCCCGGTCTCGCGCGGGCAGCGCAGAGAAGTTGTCCTGCAGCAGGCGTGCGGCCTGCCCCGGATCTTGCCGCGCCATGCTCAGCAGCGCCAGCACCAGATATTGCCGCTGATCGGCGTTGGCAATCACCGCCGACGGCCCCCGCCGCACCACATCGAGCAGGTAGCGCACCGAGTTGGCGTCGGTCTGCGCCAGAATGCGCCAGCTTCCAGTCGGCAGAAAAGGCGCGAGCAGATCGCGCGCCTGCTTGGCGCGGCCGTCTTCGTAAAACCGGCGCATACGCTGCCACAGCATCTCGCGCGGCATGGCGCCGTCTTGCAGCAGCGCGCTGGCCGCGCTATTGCAGCCCACGCCGCCATAGCGCTGATCCATCCACAGCTTGAACACCTGCGCCGTTACGTCGGCATGCTGGGTGACGTACTGACTCTGCAGGTCGTAGCACTGCACCTGCGGGTCGTCGCGCATGATGAAGTGCGGATAGACGCGGTTGAAATCAGTCCAGTCTTCGCGTTTGCCCAGCTCTAACAGCCAGTCGTTGCGCAAGCGGTCGAGCACATAAGTGTGCGGATAAGTGCGGGCGAAGGCGTCGAAATCGGCCTGCGTGGCTTCGGAGAGCGTGGGCTTGATCGCCCAGTAGGCCACCCAGGGTTCGAGCAGCGTGCCCTTGAGTTGCCGCAGGGCATCGAGCGCGGGCTGCGGGTCGCCGCGCTGCGAGGCCTTTTGCGCGGCCAGTAGCAACTGTGCCTGATCGACCGGAATGACGGGCATGGCCGGCATGACCACCGGCGCCGCGCTCACGCTGGCCTGCACGGCGGGTGCCGCCACGCGGGCGGCGATGGGCCCAGACTGCGCCATCGCCAGCGGCGCGAGCACGTTCAAACCCAGCACGCTCAAACCCAGACCGCCGAAACAACCCACCAAGCGGCGCAAAATAAGCGGCAACAACCGATTCACTCTCATAGGACGTCAGCTTACCGTGAACCCGCCCCTGTACGACCCATTGTCCCCAGAGACTGATCAGCATTTGCGCCCCAATTTACGCCGCGAACTGATCGCCAAACGCCAGGCCCTGCCCGACCTGGAACGCCGCGATGCCGAGCTGACCGAGCGTCTGCTGCAGGTGCTCGACGCCCTGGAGCCCGACACCCTCGGCGCCTACTGCGCCACCCGCGGCGAGTTCGACCCCATGCCTGCCGTCACCAAATGGCTGGCGGCGCACCCGGAATGCACCCTCGCCCTGCCCCGCGTCAAAGAAGCAACCAAGGAAATGACCTTTTTCGCCTGGGCGCCGGGCGAGCCGCTGCGCTGCGGCCCATACGGCATCGCCGAACCCACGGGCGAGGCCGTGCTCAACCCCACCACCCTGCTCGTCCCCTGCGTGGGCTTCGCCGACGTCGGGCTGCGCCTGGGTTATGGCGGCGGCTATTACGACCGCTACCTGGCCGGGCGCGAAGAGGTTTACACCGTGGGCCTGAGCTATGCCTGCTGCGAGCTACAGCAACTCGACATGCAGCCGCACGACCAGCTCATGGACCTGGTGCTGACCGAAGACGGCCTGTACGGCCTGGACGCGCTCTCGCTCACCCTGGTCGATTGAAGCCCAAGGTCGATCCGCTGCTGGAATACGCCGAAGTCGCCCCCGACGCCAGCGGCCAGGCGTCCAGCCCGCGCTACGGCGATATCTACGCCAGCCGCGCCGGCGCACTCGGACAGGCGCGCGGGGTTTACCTGCAGGGCTGCGGTCTGCTCGACACCCCGGCGCGCTGGGCCGGGTGTGAGCAGTTCACCGTGCTGGAAACCGGCTTCGGCCTCGGGGTGAACTTTCTCGCCACCTGGGCCGCATGGCGCGCCGACCCGCAGCGCTGCGCCCGGCTCGACTACGTCAGCCTGGAACTGCACCCGGTGCGCGCCGCCGATCTGCTGCATCACGCCCCACCCGAATTGCAAGCGCTCGCCGTGGAACTGGCCGCGCAATGGCCGCCGCCCGTGCGCGGCCTGCACCGCATCGATCTCGATGCAGCCGCGGCACTCGGCCCCAAGGGGGACATCCCCACCCCAACCCTCCCCACCCGTGGGGAGGGAGCGACTACTCCTCCCCCACGACGTGGGGGAGGTTGGGAGGGGGAGATTCCCGCCTTGGGACAGCCCGGCGGTGGCGGGGTGCACCTGCTGCTCGCCTTCGGCGACGCCGCTACCCTTGCGCCGCGGCTGCGGCTGGCCGCCGACGCGCTCTACCTCGACGGCTTCGCGCCCGTGCGCAACCCCGCCATGTGGACGCCCGAACTCTTGCGCGCCCTCGCCCGCCTGGTCAAGCCCGGCGCCCGGGCGGCCAGCTACACCGTGGCGCATGCCGTGCAAAAAGGACTGGAGCAGGCCGGTTTCACAATCGAACTGCAACCCGGCTGGGGCGGCAAGCGGCAGCGCCTGCAAGCCACCTTCAACCCCATCTGGAAGCGCACCCGCCACACCCTGCCCACGCCCTGGCCCGCCGACGCGCCCCGACATGCCGTGGTCATCGGCGCCGGTCTGAGCGGCTCCGCCTGCGCCCACGCGCTGGCGCAGCGCGGGTGGACTGTTGACGTGATCGAAGCGGGCTCGCACCCCGCAGGCGGCGGCTCGGCCATGCCCGCAGGTCTGGCGCATCTGCAGCCCTCGGCAGACGACAACCTGCTCTCGCGCCTGACCCGCGCCGGCATGGCCGCATTGCGCCGCGCACTGCCGCCCGATTCGAGCGACCTCGCGCAATTCGGTCCGGCCACCCTTACCCCCGCCGACGCCGCCGACGAAAGGCGCCTGCAAGACTGGCGCTCAAGCGTGCACCTGCCCGCCGAAATGGCGCGATGGACCGAAGTCGGCTGGCAAGTGGACAGCGCCGTGCTCGCCAATCAGGCCCTGTGCGCGGCCTGGCTCAACTCCCCGCACATCACCCTGCGCTGCAACATCCAGGTGGCCCGACTCCAACGCGACGGCAGCACCTGGTGCGTGCTCGACGCCGCTGGGCAAGAACTGGCCCGCGCCCCGCAGATCGTGCTCGCGGCTGCCGTGCAAACCCCGGCGCTGCTGGCCGCCAGCGGACTGATTCCCAGCCCCGACTGGCTGCCCCTGCACCCCTTGCGCGGCCAGGCGCAGGCGCTGCCCGCCCGTCTCTGGCCCGCGCTGCAAGGGCTTGCACAGCCGTGGATGGGCAGCGGTTATGTGCTGCGCCTGCCACGCGCGGCGGGGCGCCAGCTTCAACAGTCTGGCGAGGAAGACTGGCTGCTGATCGGCGCCACCTTCGAATCCGAAGACCAGCCCCTCACCCCCGAACAAGCCTGGGCGCACAACCGCGCTGGCCTGAGCACACTCACCGCCTCGCCGCCCCTGCCCGAACACACGGCGGCGCTGCGCCACTTTGTCGGCATCCACCTCGATCGCTTCGGCCAATTCGACCGGTTCC
>CALBRU010000220.1 GCA_937927695.1 uncultured Thiomonas sp.
TTCCAGCAAGCCGCATCTGCGCGAGCTTCGCGTCCCCACCTTTATTCTCAACGCCCGCAACGATCCTTTCCAGCCCGCCGCCGTGCTACCCGACGCCAGCGCCGTCTCAGATTGGGTGAGGCTTGAGCAGCCCGCCCACGGCGGCCATGTCGGCTTTGCTCAAGGCAGTCTGCCCGGGTATCTCGACTGGCTGCCTCAGCGTCTGCTGCACTTCTTCCAACACGGAAATTAACCCATGGACAGCGCCGTACTCCGAGCCATGTCCCGCTGGCCCAGCGTGCCACGCTGCACCGGTTGGCTGGCCCTCGACCAGCGCGGCCAATGGTGGATGTGCAATCAGGCTGGACCCACCACCTGGCCTCGCGACGCACAGGGACGACTGGACAAAACCGACGCAGGCCCCGTCCTGCACGCAGGCCTGGCCGCTTTCATCGGCCGCAACTACACCGTCGATGCCACCGGTGCGTGGTACTTCCAGAACGGCCCGCAGCGGGTCGATGTCAGCCTGGAAGCCGCGCCGTGGATCATCCGCCTGCATCACGGCGCCCAAGCGGGCGATTCGTGGAGCACGCATACCGACCAGACCTGTAGGGCCGAATCCCTCTGGCTGGACGATCGGGGCCAGGTGTGGCTGCGCACCGACCTCGGCCCCGGCCTGCTGCACAGCGCCGACATGTCCCTGCTCGCCGACCATCTCGATGCCCCGGGCACACAACTCTGCCTGCCCAACGCCGCCCCCCTGACTATCGGCCACTTCACGGAACCGCCGGCTGAATTCTTCGGTTTCCGGCCCGATCCACCCTGAAAATGGCGACAAAAAAGCCCGCAGATCGCGGGCCTGATAGCACAACGAAGAGCACAGCGAAGAGCGCAACGAAGGCGGGGGCACCCCCTTCGACAAATTATTTCGACTGAGCCACCATATAGTCCACCGCGGCCTTCACATCATCATCGCTCGCCGACGAACCGCCCTTGGGCGGCATCATGCCGAGCTTGCCCGTATAACCATGAATCGCGCGGTCGTACAACACCGCGTCGCCCTGCGCAATGATCGGCGCCCAGGCTGCCTTGTCGCCCACCTTGGGTGCGCCCGCCACACCCGCACCGTGGCAAGCGATACAAGTTGATTCGTACAAGCCCTTGCCATCCACCTTGGTCGCCGCAACCGGCACCGCGGCACCGCTGCTTGAGCCCGCTGGCGTTGTCGCCACAGCAGAAGCCGCAGGCACCGCAGCGGCTGTCGTCATCGAGGCCGCATTCTGCTGTGCCGCAGCCTGACTACTGGCCGCGACTGCGGCAGACCCCACCGGAGCAACCCGAGCATCCACCTCGGCCGTCGCCAACGCCTCCGAACCCGCCGGCGGCTGGCTACTGCTGCCGATGTAAAACGCAATCAGCAGCAACAAGACGATAGGAACAATGAAGCCAATACCCATTACCAACAGAATCTTGCGCAGAGTCGGCGCAAAAGGCAGATCAGACACATCGTCGGAACTGGAAGAAGCTGAATGGGAATTCGAGTGCGGTGCGCTCATAACGGTCGAGTGTAAAAAGTGGGAATCTGAAAAATTGCAGCCCACATGATATGCGTTGCTCACGATCCCTCGACGGGGTCAACCCCAACACCGCCCGCCAGAGACCCTGAATTTGATTTGCATCATATTCAGAAACATTCTGTAATGCGACATACCGTCGCATCCTGTCGACCGAATCTCAAGTCAAACCTGCAGGCAGCCAAAGCGAAAGCCCTCCTGACATTACTGCCGCGACAGCCCCCGAACAGGTTAAGATGTCGCGTTGCACGGAAGTCACATCCCACCTTCCGCCTGCGCCCGTAGCTCAGTGGATAGAGTATTGGCCTCCGAAGCCAAGGGCCGCTGGTTCGATTCCAGCCGGGCGCACCATTTTTGCTGCAGAACCAAGTCACTCTTGTACGGATTTGCCCTCTGGAAAGCGGGCCGTTTTGCATTCGGCGCCGGTCAGCGGCATTTCCTTCGGTCGTAGGCAACGACACGGAGGATTTCCGACGTAATCTGCTTCAATGCCCCAGGCCTTGCCCCATGAAGCAACCGGCCGTCAAAAAACTTGCCAGACTTCGGCAAACAAAAAACCCGCTGTCTCAGAGGAGAACAGCGGGTTTTTCGGACTTTCTTGGACTTCTAAAAACACTATTTTGGCGGAGACGGAGGGATTCGAACCCTCGATGCGCTTTTGGCACATACTCCCTTAGCAGGGGAGCACCTTCGGCCACTCGGTCACGTCTCCAGTTGCCGCCAGTTTCCTTTTGGCAAATTGCTTGCGGCTTCATGCCTTCAGCAAAGTCGGCAATTATTACACGCATTCACCTGCTATCGCCACCTTGATGGAAAACGTCGCGACTCAGGCGCTTTGTTCCAGGTCGAAGGCCTTGTGCAAGGAGCGCACCGCAAGCTCCATGTACTTTTCTTCGATGACCACCGAGACCTTGATTTCCGAGGTGGAGATCATCTGGATGTTGATGCCTTCTTCCGACAGGGTGCGGAACATTTTGCTGGCCACGCCAGCGTGCGAACGCATGCCCATGCCCACGATGGAAACCTTGCACACTTTCGGATCGCCGAGAATTTCCTTGGCGCCGATGTGGGCCTGCACGCTGGACTTGAGAATGTCAAGCGCACGCGCGTAATCGCCCCGGCCCACAGTGAAGGTGAAGTCGGTGAAACCGGCCACGCTCTGGTTTTGCAGAATCATGTCGACTTCGATATTGGCCTCGCCCACGGCGCTGAGAATCTGATAGGCGATGCCGGGACGGTCGGGCACGCCGACCACGATGATCTTGGCTTCGTCGCGGGCAAAGGCGATGCCCGACACCACGGCTTGTTCCATGTTTTCGTCTTCCTCAAAGGTGATGAGTGTGCCGCTGCGCGACTCTTGCTCAAGCGGCAGGTCCCATGGGGTCAGGCTGGAGAGCACGCGCAGGCGAACCTTGTACTTGCCCGCGAATTCCACCGAGCGGATTTGCAGCACCTTGGAGCCGAGACTGGCCATTTCCAGCATTTCCTCGAAGGTGATGGTATCGAGCCGACGGGCTTCGGGAACGATGCGCGGATCGGTGGTGTAAACGCCGTCGACGTCGGTGTAGATCTGGCATTCGTCGGCCTGCAAGGCCGCTGCGAGCGCCACGCCCGAGGTGTCTGAGCCGCCCCGGCCCAGGGTAGTGATGTTGCCCTGGGCATCCACGCCTTGAAATCCAGCTACAACTGGGATGATGCCCTGAGCGAGATCGGCCTTGAGTTTGTCGGCGTCGATGGATTCGATGCGAGCCTTAGTGAAGGCGCTGTCGGTATGCACGGCAATCTGCGCGCCGGTGTAGCTTCGGGCTTTACGCCCCAGCGCCTGCAACGCCATGGACAACAGGCCGATGGTGACCTGCTCGCCGGTCGAAGCCACGACGTCGAGTTCGCGCGGATCGGGCTGGGGCTGGATTTCTTTGGCCAGCGCGATCAGGCGATTGGTTTCACCTGACATCGCGGAGACCACCACCACGACCTGATGCCCCGCTTCGTGCCACTTGGCCACGCGTCGGGCCACGTTTTTGATCCGTTCGGCAGACCCCACCGAGGTGCCGCCGTATTTCTGGACGATGAGTGCCATGAGAAATGCGTTCGAGAGCCGCGAAAGTCTCTAAGCCCGGTGCACAATGCACTAGACCGTTTCGCTGCAAAGCCTCGCATTCTAGGCTTTGTCTGCGGCGGCCTCGCCCCAATTCAGACGCAGACAGCCCCCCTGACGGTGAAGGATGCCGCCTGGAAGACGCAGTTCGAGGCGATGCGCACCCTGCCCAGTGCGCAAGACCTGCCGAACCAGTTCGTCGGTTCGCGCACGGTCCAGTCGCTGCCCGTTTTGCCGCAGCCAAAGCCGCAACACCTCGCTGGCGGCTGCAGCGCCCAGCGCGCGCAAGGCTGCAAGATCCAGCCCCTGGGGTTGCAGGCAGAGGCGCAATTGCTGCGCCGCCGTCGATTGAATCTGCGCGTCGGCCGCTGCGCACAAGGCGGCGCTGCGGCCCAGCGTCTGCCGATAGGCGGGTTCGAGCCGGGCGAGAACAGGCACCAGTTCATGCCGGATGCGGCTGCGGCGAAACGCGGGGTCGGCGTTCATCGGATCGTCCAGAAAGCTCACCGCCTGCGACTTGAGCCAGCTCCGCAATTCGGCCGCGCCGCAGTCCAGCAAGGGTCGCGCAAAGCTGCAGCCATGGCGCCGCATCTGCGCGGGCATCGCTGCCAAACCGCGCGGCCCCGCCCCACGCAACAAGGCGAGCAAGAGCGTCTCAACCTGATCGTCCCCATGCTGCGCGAGCAGAACCACCGCGCAGTTTTGCTCGCGCGCAAGCTTGGCCAGCGCCAAATAGCGGGCCTCGCGCGCGACTTCTTCCAAGCTCTGCCCCCGCGCCACATCGACCTGCAGAGTGGACCCGGCATACGCCACATCGAGGGCGGCGCAGGCTTGGGCGCAATGTTGCGCGAACAACTCGGCCGAGGTTTGCAAGCCATGATTGACGTGCAAGGCACAAAGCCGTCCGCCGCCCCAGAGCGTGCGGGCCGCGAGCAGCAAAGCCGTGGAATCGGCCCCGCCGCTGAAGGCAATGCCGATGCGCTCGGCTTGGGCGACGCCGGGGTGTTGCGACGCGAAACGCTTGAGCGCGGTAAGCGCGGGGTTGTTCAGCAAGGGCAGCGCCGACCGTGAAGCCGATGAGGTGGACCCATCAAGTGAACCGACGAGGGCGGTCAACGTCCCGCTGTCTTGGTGTCTTCGAATTTGCCAAAGCCCTGCAGTCGCTCAAGCCGCTGCTTCACCAGATCGGCCGGCTTGGTGTGCTGAAAGTGGCGCAGCGATTCGCCCAGCGCGCGCTTGAGCGAAGCCGCCATCGCCGCAGGGTCGCGGTGTGCGCCGCCCACCGGCTCGTTGACGATCTTGTCCACCAATCCCAGCGCCTTGAGCCGATGCGCGGTGAGGCCCAGCGCCTCAGCGGCTTCCGGCGCTTTTTCCGCGCTCTTCCAGAGAATGGAGGCGCAGCCCTCGGGTGAAATCACCGAGTAGATCGAATACTGCAGCATGAGCAACTGGTCGCACACCGCAATGGCCAGCGCCCCGCCCGATCCGCCCTCACCGATGATGGTGGAAATGATGGGCACTTCGAGTTGCGCCATCTCGTAGATATTGCGGCCAATGGCTTCGGACTGGCTGCGCTCTTCGGCGTCGATGCCGGGATAGGCGCCGGGCGTATCGACAAAGGTGAAGATGGGCAGGTGGAATTTTTCCGCCAGTTTCATCAGCCGCAGCGCCTTGCGATAGCCCTCGGGCTTGGGCATGCCGAAGTTGCGCATCGCGCGCTCTTTAGTGTCGCGCCCTTTCTGGTGGCCGATCACCATGCAGGCCTGCCCGCCCAGACGCGCCAAGCCGCCCACGATGGACAGGTCGTCGGCATAGGCACGATCGCCGTGCAGCTCGTGAAAGTCGGTGAAGATCTGGTTGGCGTAGTCGAGGGTGTAAGGCCGCTGGGCGTGCCGCGCAATCTGCGTGGTCTGCCAGGGCGTGAGCTTGGCGTAGAGGTCTTTGGTGAGCTGCTGGCTTTTTTTCTGCAAGCGAGCGATCTCTTCGGAAATATCGACCGCCGATTCATCCTGCACAAAGCGCAGTTCGTCGATTTTGTTCTCTAGTTCGGCAACCGGTTGCTCGAAATCGAGAAAGACTTTTTTGCTCATATTCACCTCGGGAAATGATCCGCTCCTGCGTTGCAAACATGCAAAACAACATGCAAAACAACACGCAAATCAATACGCAACCGGCAACGGGTCCAGACTGCGCCAAATATACCAAGTCCCCACTGAACGCCACGGCGCCCAGGCAGCGGCTACTTCGCGCACCTCGCTCTGGGTCACGGGCTCGCCGGCGAAGTAAGTCTGGCTCACGCCTTTGATCAGCCCCAGGTCGCCCAAGGGCAGGACGTCCGGACGCATGAGGTGGAAGATCAGAAACATGTCCGCCGTCCAACGGCCAATCCCGCGAATGGTCAGCAGTTCAGCGGCGATGGCCTCGTCAGGCATCTCTTGCCATTGATCCGGATGTACCTCCCCGGCGTGGAATTTGGCGGCGAGGTCGCGCACATAGCCCGCCTTGCGACCCGACAGGCCGCAAGCACGCAGAGCATCATCATCGAGGCCGACCAGATGTTCCGGCGCGACTTGGGGCACGGCAGCACAGAGCCGATCCCAGACCGTCTGCGCCAGATCGGAAGAGCACACGTCTGAACTCCAGTCACTAGCTTATCTCGT
>CALBRU010000221.1 GCA_937927695.1 uncultured Thiomonas sp.
GTGGCCTCCGCCTTCTTCCTCGGCCTGCTATGGCTAGCAGGCTTTGGCGCCAAGCTGGGCCTGCTGCCGTTTTACGAGTGGTATCCCGGCGCCTATGGCAGCGGCAGCGGCGCCAGCGGCGCACTGATGTCGGGCGTGGTGATGAACGCCGCCTACTTCGCCCTGGGCCGCGCGCTGCTGCAGTGGATGGGCGAGCCGCCCTGGCTCGCCGCTTTCGGCGTGGTGGTGCTGGCCGTAGGTACGTTCACCGCGATTCTGGCCATTCTCTATGCCTTCCAGCAGAGCGACTGGCGGCGGCTGCTCGCGTTCTCCTCCGCCGAAAACGCCGGGGTTGCGGTCACCGCACTGGGTGCAGCGCTCATCTTCCGCGCCGGTGGACAAGACGCGCTCTCGGCGCTGGCCTGGACCGTGGGGATGCTGCATCTCATGGGCCACAGCCTGGCCAAGGGCACGCTGTTTCTCAGCGCCGATGCCGCCGCCGCGCTGCAGGGCAATCATCATCTGCGGCAGAGCGCCATCCTGCGCCATGCGCCGCTCACCCTGGGTCTGGGCGCGGTGTTCGGCGCCATGAGCCTGGCGGCCATGCCGCCCACCGCGGGTTTTGTCAGCGAGTGGTACCTGTTCCAGAGCCTGTTCCACGACTTCACCCTCAAGACCGATGGCTCGCGCATCGCCCTGGCGCTGGCCGGCGCCGGCATGGCGCTCACCGCCGCCATTGCGCTCGCCACCATGGTCAAGCTGTTCGGCGTGGGGCTGCTGGGTCAGAACGAGGAACACGCCGCGCAGCACCGCAAACACCAGACCGCCCTCACGCCACTGCAACGTTGGTCGGTGCTCGTCACCGGGCTGGCGGTGCCCGCGTTTGCCGTCAGCCTGGTGTTCTGGCTGCCGCAGATGGCGGCATCGGCCTGGCCAGCCGCACAAGCCCCGCAGCAAATGACCCACGACTGGCTGCTGGTGCCGCTGTCGGCCGGGTTCGCCTTCATTTCGCCTGCCATGCTGGTCATCGTGGTGCCGCTGCTGGCGCTCATTCCGCTGGCGCTGGTGTGGGGACGGCGCCGCTATGCCGTGCGCCGGGCGCCGCTGTGGTGCGGGGGCGAAGATTACGCCGCGCACGCCGGAGCGACCACGGCGCTGTCGTTTTCCAACGCGCTGCGGGTGTTCTACAACTTCATCTACCGTCCGCGAAATGCCGTGGCACGGCAGTTCGAGGGCAAGGCCTATTTCCTGAAAGAATTGCAGTTCGACTACTCGCAGGCCCCGCTGTTCGGCCCGCTGCTGTTCACCCCGTCGGTCAACACGGTGCAATGGCTGGCGCGCAAATTGCGTTTCCTGCAGAACGGGCTGATGAACGCCTATCTGGCCTATATCGGCGTGTTGTTGCTGGTGATTTTCGGCTTGGTGCTGGTGTGGAGTCCAGGCTGAGCCTCTCTTGGGCTGCGCCTTGCGGCGTGGCAGTTCTTTCGTCTCCAACCTTTTTGGATGTCCCCCATGACTTACGTCTTTATCGCCCTTTTCGCCATCATCGGCGCGTTCGCGCGCTACGGTCAGAGCATCGTCGTTCAGGGCGTGCTGGGGCGCTCGTTCCCTTTTGCCACGCTGTCGATCAACATCCTCGGCTCTTTCCTCATGGGCTTTCTGTTCTTCGAAACCCTGGAACGCATCAGTATCAGCCCCGAACTGCGCACCGGCATCCTCACCGGCGGCCTGGGGGCCTACACCACCTTCTCGACCTTCTCCCTGGAATCGCTCAATCTCATCGAGAACGGCGAAATGGTGAAGGCCGGGCTGTATATCGGCGCCTCCGTGGTGCTGTCCATCGCGGCGGCCATCTTCGGCGCCTTTCTGTCACGCAATATGGGAGTCTCAGCATGAGCGCCAAATCCGTCACCATGGTTCGCGTCTATATCAAAGAGGGCGACAAGGACACCGATCATCACGACCTCATGCGCGGCATCTTCAAGCTGTTGCACGAACAGCATAAAGTCCACGGCGTCACGGTGTTTCGCGGCGTGGCCGGCTTCGGCAGCAAGGGCGAAGTGCACGCCGACGACCTGCTGCGCCTGACCGTGCATCTGCCGCTGGTGCTGGAATTTTTCGACGAGCCCGAGGTGGTGGAGTCGGTGCTGCCGCGCATTCAGGAGATGGTGCCGCCAGGCCACATCGTCTATTGGGCCGCGCAGTGCGGTTGTAACTGAATGCCTGATTTCAGCCTTGCGGTCCGGCCTCGAACCGGGCCGCTTTTTTCCCGTATTCCTTTTCTGCCAGAGGCGCGCCCCAGGCCGCGATTGCCATGAATCCTTCAAAACACGCCGCAGTATGGATCGACCACAACGAGGCGCATGTGTTCTTCGTCGACCCGGAACATGTGCGCGAATCCATCGTGCACTCGCCGCACCCGCATCAGCATCTGCACCACAAGGCCAACACCATCGGCTCGGGCAAGGCGCAGGAAGATGAACATTTCTACCACTCCGTAGCCGAGTCGCTGCGCGACGCGCATGAAATCCTGATCACCGGGCCGGGACAGGCCAAGCTGTGGCTGATCAAGCACCTGCACAGCCACGACCCGGAAGTGTTCGACCGCGTGATTGCCGTGGAAACCGTCGACCATCCCTCGAACAATCAATTGGTGGCGCATGCGCGGCATTACTTCGATGTGACCGACCGGCGCATCACCTTCTGAGCGCAGGAACGCATCATGGGCGAGCGCAGCGCGTTTCAATATTGCACCTGGTGTTTCGCCGAAATCCCGCTGGATGCCAAAGTCTGCCCCGACTGCGGCACCAACCTCGATGACTACGCCCGACACACGCCCTACCCCGACCGCCTGATCCACGCCCTGCACCACCCGCTGAGCGAAACGCGCATGGGCGCCATCATCGCTCTGGGCAAGCAGGCCGACCCGCGCACCATCGGCGCGCTGACCGACTGTGCGTTGGAGCACGATGGCGATGTGATCGAGGCACTGGAGATTCTCCGCAGCCTGGCGCAGATGCCCAATGTCCCCTCGCTACGGCAAGCCTTGCAGCGACTGGCGCAGGATCATCCCGCGCATGCGGTCCGGGTGAAAGCCGCCGAAATGTCGAGCCACTTCGGCACCTCACCTTTCCAATGAACAGTCGCATCATGCCGGTCGAACCCCGTCGGCTCTCCTCAGTCGAAGACCGTAACCGCGCCGCCGATCGCAGCCGTGTGCTCGAAGCCCGGCACGGCGGACGTAAAGGGCTGCTGATCTGGCTGCTGCTTGGCCCCGGCGTGCTGGTCATGCTCGGCGAGAACGACGGGCCGAGCATGTTGTCCTATGCCGCAACCGGGGCCAGCTACGGCATCGGTTTTTTCCTGCCCTTCATTGTGCTCACTTTTGCCGCCGCCTACTTCGTCCAGGAAATGGGCATGCGCCTGGGCGCGGTGACGCACCGCGGCTACGGCGAATTGCTGTTCCAGCGCTTCGGTCCGTTCTGGGGCTGGTTCACGCTGTCCGATCTGGTCATCACCAATCTCATCACCCTGATCAGTGAAATCATCGCCATCCGGGTCGGGATGTCGTACTTCGGCATTCCCGCCTGGGTCGCCGTGCTGTTCGCGGTGTCGCTCGTCGTGCTCAGCGCGTTCGGCAGCCGTTATTCGCGCTGGGAGCGTCTCAGTATGAGTCTGGCGATTTTCAATCTGCTGTTCGTCGTCTCCGCGGTTCTGGCCAAGCCTTCGCCGACCGCCATCGGCCATGCCCTGCTGACCTGGTCCCCCATCGGCGTGGGCTCATTGCAGCAGTTGCTGCTGATCATCGCCTCAAACATCGGCGCCACTGTCACGCCCTGGATGCTGTTCTTCCAGCAAAGCGCCACGGTGGACAAGGGACTGACCCCACGCGACATTGCCGGAGGACGGCTCGACACCGCCGTGGGTACGGTCATCGCCACCCTTGCCGGGTGTGCGGCGCTACTCGCCGCCCTGCCCTTGTTCGTCCATCATGTCGACGTGTCGCAACTGTCTCAAGGCGGCGCCGGCTATGCCCAGGCGTTGAAGCCCTATGTCGGCGAGTGGGGCTCTGCGTTTTTCGCGCTGGGTCTGATCGAGGCCGGAGCGGTGGCCATGCTCACCATTTCGGCAAGCACCGCTTATGGCCTCGGCGAGGCATTCGTGGGAGCCGGGCACAGTTTCAACCGCCCGATCAATGAGGCACCGACGTTCTATCTGGCCAATATCGGCGTGGCGGCCATTGCCGGGGCCATCGTGCTCATCCCCGGGCTGCCGCTGCTGCAGATCACCCTCAACGCCAACCTGCTGGCCGTACTGCTGACCCCTCCCGCGCTGATCTTTCTGCTGGTCATGATCAACGATCGCGAGCTCATGGGACGCCATGTCAACGCACGGTGGAACAATATTCTGGCCATCGGTCTGACCATTTTCATCTTGGCGGCAGGGACGTTGTACGCTACCGTGGCCTTTTTCAATACTTTCTGGCCATCCCACTGACCATGCACCCTGCCCCGCCTCCGCATCGGACCGAAGCCCATGCCGACGAGGAACTGATCGAGGGACTGGAGCCCGATCAGCTCGTCGCCAATATGTCCACCCCTCTGCCGCGCATGCAGCTCTCGCGCGGATGGCTCTTGTTTTTCTGGGCGCTGCGCCTTTTCGCCCTGTTGCTCACCGTCATGGTGGTGGCGGTTTTCGTGGTCAGCCTGTGATCCTGAGGGCTTGAATCGCCATCAAGCATCCTGCGTGCCGAACACCTCGGCGTACAAATCGGCGCCGAAGCTGGTCTGCAGCGCATCGCCGGACTCCAGCCGGAAGCTGCGGCTGCCGTCGTCGCGGCGCTCGGCGCGCAGCATCAGCACCTGCTCGGCCTCCTGCGTCTGCAGCCGCCGTGCGGCGTCGAACAAATGGGTGACGAGCGCCACCTTGATGCCGCGCTGGCGCAACGCATCGACCACCTGCAGCAACAGCTCTGACCCCTCGCG
>CALBRU010000222.1 GCA_937927695.1 uncultured Thiomonas sp.
TCATGCCTTCGATCACCGCATGCGGGTTGAAGCGCAGGATGTCGCGGTCTTTGAAGGTGCCCGGCTCGCCCTCGTCGGAGTTGCACACCAGATACTTCTGCCCCGGAAACTGACGCGGCATGAAACTCCACTTCAGCCCGGTGGGGAAACCAGCGCCACCTCTGCCACGCAAGGCGGAGGCCTTGACTTCCGCGATGACTTGTTCGGGCGTCCAGCCTTCGGTGAGTATCTTGCGCAGCGCCTGATAGCCATCGCGTTGCAAATAGCCTTCGAGCGCCCAGTTATCGCCGTTCAGACCGGCGAGGATCTGCGGCTGCAGATGACGGCCGTGAAAACAGCTTTCCTGCCCAGTGCTTTGTCCGAATGGCCGACTCATTTCGACTCTCCCTTGGCCGCCTCTGCGCGCAGTTCTTCCACCAGCGCATCGAGACGCTCGGGACGCATGAAGCTGCACAGCCGTCGATCGTTGACCAGCATGGCTGGGGCATCGCCGCAGGCGCCCAGGCATTCGGACTCTTGCAGAGTGAAAATTCCGTCGGGCGTGGTTTCGCCCAGCGCCACCCCCAACTTTTCGCTCAAATACTGTGCTGCCGCTTCGCCGCCACTCAGGGCGCACGGCAGATTGGTACAGACGTTGAGCTTGAAGCGGCCGACTGGCCGGGTGTTGAACATGTTGTAGAAGGTCACCACCTCGTGCACGGCGATCGGCGGCATGCCGAGGTAGTCGGCCACCGCTTTCTCGGCCTCGGGCGACACCCAGCCCTGCTCTTGCTGGACGATGGACAGCGCCGCGATGACCGCCGACTGTTTCTGCTCGGGCGGGTATTTGGCCACTTCCAGGTCGATGCGCTGGCGGGTGGATTCGGACAACATCATGCGTTGCATTTCACGAGTGACAGGCGAGCGGTCCATCAGCGGTCGATCTCCCCGAAAACGATATCGAGCGTGCCGATGATGGCCACGACGTCGGCGATCATGTGGCCGCGCGACATTTCATCGAGCGCAGCCAGATGGGCAAAGCCAGGTGCACGGATCTTGAGACGATAAGGCTTGTTCGCCCCATCGGACACGAGGTAGATGCCGAACTCGCCCTTGGGATGCTCGACAGCCGCATAAGCCTGACCTTCGGGCACGCGCATGCCTTCGCTGAACAGCTTGAAATGATGGATCAGCGCTTCCATGCTGGTCTTCATTTCCTCGCGCGCTGGCGCGGCGACTTTGTGGTTGTCGGTAATCACCGGGCCGGGGTTGGCCCGCAGCCAGTCCACGCACTGTTTGATGATGCGGTTGGACTGGCGCATTTCTTCCATACGCACCAGATAGCGGTCGTAGCAGTCGCCGTTCTTGCCCACGGGAATGTCGAAATCCATGCGGTCATAGACATCGTAGGGCTGCGTCTTGCGTAGATCCCAAACCACGCCGGAGCCGCGCAGCATCGGGCCGGTCATGCCCAGATTCATCGCCCGCTCGGGCGAGACCACGCCAATTCCCACCGTGCGCTGCTTCCAGATGCGGTTGTCAGTCAGCAGGGTTTCGTATTCATCGACATAGGCCGGAAAACGCTGGGTGAAGTCGTCGATGAAATCGAGCAAAGAGCCCTGGCGCCCGGCGTTGCGGGCCTCGACGGCGCGTGCATTGCGAATCTTCGACTCACCGTATTGCGCCATGCTGTCGGGCAGGTCACGGTAGACGCCGCCCGGGCGGAAATAGGCCGCATGCATCCGCGCGCCCGACACCGCCTCGTACATATCAAACAAATCTTCGCGCTCGCGGAAGGCGTAGAGGAACACGGTCATCGCGCCGCAATCCAGCCCATGCGCGCCCAGCCACATGAGGTGGTTAAGCAAGCGGGTGATCTCGGCAAACATCACCCGGATGTATTGCCCACGCAGCGGAACCTCGACACCCAGGAGCTTTTCAATCGCCAGGCAGTAGGCATGCTCGTTGCACATCATGGACACGTAGTCCAGACGATCCATATACGGCAGTGCCTGGATGTAGGTCTTGTGCTCCGCCAGTTTTTCGGTAGCCCGGTGCAACAGGCCAATGTGCGGATCTGCCCGCTGCACCACCTCGCCGTCGAGTTCAAGCACCAGACGCAGCACGCCGTGCGCAGCAGGATGCTGCGGGCCGAAGTTGAGGGTGTAGTTTTTGATGTCAGCCATTTCAGTGCCCTAAGCTCAGCGCCCCAGACCTGCGCGACTGACACCGCCTAGACCCCCATAGCCCGTCTCGCGAATGACACGCGGAGTGATCTCGCGGGGTTCAATGGTGACAGGCTGGTAGATCACGCGCTTGCTGTCGGGGTCGTAGCGCATTTCCACCGTGCCGGAAAGCGGGAAGTCTTTACGGAAGGGATGACCGATGAAGCCGTAATCGGTGAGGATGCGGCGCAAATCCGGGTGGCCTTCAAAAATGATGCCGTATAGATCGAAGGCCTCACGCTCGAACCAGTTGGCCGAGTTCCAGATGTCGTTGATCGAGGCTACCAGCGGCAGATCGTCGTCAGCACAGCGCACGCGCACACGCAATCGCCAGTTGTGCTTGAGCGAAAGCAGGTGCACGACCACCATGAAGCGGCCGACTTCGTCGCGCACGGCATTGCCGTATTGCGCGTAATCGACGCCGCAAAGATCGATGAGTTGCTCGAAATGCAGTTCAGCCTCATCGCGCAGAGCCAGACAAACGTCGCGGTAATGTGTCGGAGCAACGTCCAGGGTGAGTTCGCCCACGCTGGCCTGCAAGGCCACAATGCGCTCGCCCAATGCGGCGCGCAGCGCGGTGTCGAGTTGTTCGAGCTTGCTGGTCATGGCATTGATTTGCGAAGTGAATGTGGGCGCGTTTTTGAAGGCAATTCAGCGCGCGATCGTTTCGGTTCTGCGGATCTTGTTCTGCAGCTGGATCAGCCCGTAAAGCAGCGCCTCGGCAGTCGGCGGGCAGCCCGGCACATACACATCCACCGGCACGATGCGGTCACACCCACGCACCACCGAGTAAGAGTAGTGGTAATAGCCGCCGCCGTTGGCGCAAGAGCCCATGGAGAGCACCCAGCGCGGCTCGGCCATCTGGTCGTAGACCTTGCGCAGTGCGGGGGCCATTTTGTTGCAGAGCGTACCGGCCACGATCATCAAGTCGGACTGACGCGGACTGGGACGAAACACGATGCCAAAGCGGTCAAGGTCATAGCGGGCAGCACCCGCATGCATCATTTCCACCGCGCAGCAGGCCAGACCGAAGGTCATGGGCCAGAGCGAGCCAGTGCGCGTCCAGTTGATCAGCTTGTCTGCGGACGTCGTGATGAAACCTTCCTGCAGTACGCCTTCAATGCTCATGATGCTTTACTCCTCATCGATTCAGATCAGCCCTGCAGGGTAAGCCCGGCCACGAGTCTATGTCGCAGGGACTCATTCCCAATCATTCCCAATCGAGCGCTCCCTTTTTCCACTCGTAAATGAAGCCTATCGTGAGGATGGCGAGAAAAATCATCATCGCCCAGAAACCAATCTGACCAATGTCTTTCAAGGCGACAGCCCAGGGAAACAGGAAGGCGATTTCAAGGTCGAACAGGATGAAAAGAATAGCGACGAGGTAGTAGCGCACGTCGAACTTCATCCGCGCGTCTTCGAACGCTTCGAAGCCGCACTCATAGGGGGAGTTTTTCTCGGCGTCGGGATGACGCGGAGCGATCAAGTAACCGAGCAGTTGGGGCACCACGCCCACACCAATGCCCACCAGGATGAACAACAACACC
>CALBRU010000223.1 GCA_937927695.1 uncultured Thiomonas sp.
ATTCGGTCTGGCCGATGCGTTCTACGCCCCGGTTTGCATGCGTTTTCTCACCTACCGCCCCACGCTGCCGGACTGGGCCTGGGTTTATGTGCAGGAAGTCGCCGACCATCCGGCGGTGGCTAGGTGGATCGGGCAGGCACGCGCCGAGCATGTTTTCCTACCTGCGGATGAGCCCTACAGGGCGCAAGGAGCACAGGCCAGTAAGAGTTCTGCGGACTCCCCCATAGCTTGCTTTGATGCGCAGGTTCCGTATTTCGCGGTGATATTTTCATCCCTGCGAACCGCCGAGGATGCTGGCTATGACGCAATGTCAATGCGCATGGTCGAACTGGCGACCGAACAATCGGGGTATCTTGGGATCGAGAGCGTCCGGCGCGCAGACGGCTTTGGCATCACCGTGTCTTATTGGGCATCCCTGGATGCCGTGGCCCGGTGGAAACAACAGGTTGAGCACCTTGGCGCGCAGGCCCAGGGCAAGGCCAAGTGGTATGCCGATTATGCGGTTCGTGTCTCTAGAGTCGAGCGTTCCTACGGCAAGGCGAAGGCGGACCGGGCCGTGGTTTGATTCGCGCTGCGGTGCGCGTCTTACACTGCACCGCTTTGCGTGTCTTCATCAGCCCCATGCTCAACGCCGCCCAGGAACGTGCCGTCGCCCATCTTTCCGGGCCTTGCCTCGTCATCGCCGGGGCGGGCAGCGGCAAGACGCGGGTGATCACGCACAAGATCGGCCGGCTGCTGCGCGCGGGGCTTGAGCCCGATCAGATAGCGGCCATCACCTTCACCAACAAGGCTGCTGCCGAAATGCGCGAGCGCGCCGCGCAACTGGTGGACAAGCGCGGCGTGGCCAGCAAGCTCGCCATTTCCACTTTCCACGCTTTGGGCGTGCGCATGTTGCGCGAAAGCGGGCAGGCGCTGGGGCTCAAGCCCAAGTTCTCCATCCTTGCAGCAGACGACGTCACCGGCCTGTTGCGCGATGCCGGCGCCACTACCGATAACGCCCAGGCCCGTCGCTGGCAGTGGACCATCAGCCTGTGGAAAAACGCCATGCTCACGCCCGACGCGGCGGCGCGCGTGGCCGAGAATGACGACGAGCGCGTGGCCGCCAAGGTGTACGCCCGCTATGCCGACATGCTGCAGGCCTATCAGGCGGTCGATTTCGACGACCTGATCTGGCTGCCCGTCACTCTGCTGCAGCAGCATGCCGACGTGCGCGAGCATTGGCAGAACAAGCTGCGCTATTTGCTGGTGGACGAATACCAGGACACCAACGCCGCGCAGTACGACCTGCTGCGACTGCTGGTGGGCGACAAGGGCCGCTTCACCGCAGTGGGTGACGACGACCAGAGCATCTACGGCTGGCGCGGCGCGACTCTCGACAACCTGCGCCGCCTGGAGACCGACTGGCCCACGCTCGAAGTCATCAAGCTGGAGCAAAACTACCGCTCGACCAACGCCATTCTGCGGGCGGCCAACGCCATCATCCAGAGCAATCCCAAGCTCTACCCCAAGAGTCTGTGGAGCGAGCATGGCGAGGGCGAGGCGGTGGAGGTGCGCGCCGCGCAGAATGAAGACGAAGAAGCGCAGATGGTGGCCGCGCGCGTCCAGGCGCTGCGCAGCGGCCGCAACGCCGAACTGGCGCACATCGCCGTGCTCTACCGCGCCAATCATCAGTCGCGTCCGCTGGAGCAGGCGCTGCGCCGCGCCAACATCCCCTATGTGGTCAGTGGCGGGCAGAGCTTTTTCGACCGCGCCGAGATCAAGGATGTCTGCGCCTATCTGCGGCTGCTGGCCAATCCCGACGACGATCCCGCCTTTCTGCGCGCCGTCACCACGCCGCGCCGGGGCATCGGGCCGCAAACTCTGGCGGCGCTGAGCACCTTCGCCGGGCAGTGGAAAGTGTCGATGTTCGAGGCGCTGTTCCGCGACTCCATGCCCGCCGCAGTGGGCGCGCGCCCCGCCGATCATCTGCGCGAGTTCGGTCGGCTGCTGCACGACATCGAATGGCGTGCCCGCACCGCCCCGGCCGGCGAGTTGTTGCGCGAAATGCTGGAGACCATCGGCTTTCGCGCCTGGCTGGAAGAGCACAGCGACAACCCGCGTGAGGCCGAACAGCGCTGGAAGAATGTGGACGACTTCTGCGGCTGGATCGAGCGCAAGGCCGAGGAAGACAAGGTTGGCCTCACGCAGATCGCCCAGACCATTTCGCTCATCACCCAGTTGCAGGAACGCGGCGAGCAGCGCGACGCCGTGACCCTGTGCACCCTGCACGCCGCCAAGGGTCTGGAGTGGCCGCATGTGGTGCTGGCCGGATGCGAGGAAGGCCTGCTGCCGTTTTTCACCGACGACCGGCCGCTGACCGACACCACGCTGGAAGAAGAACGCCGACTGATGTATGTGGGCGTGACCCGCGCGCGCCAGACCCTGGTGCTGAGCTGGTGCCAGAAACGCAAACAGGGCCGCGGCGCTGCGTCGCGCACGCCCAGCCGGTTCATAGGCGAAATGCAGACCGGACAGCCCAAGACCAGCAACAAGGACGCGGCGATGGCGCGCATCGCCGCCTTGCGCAGCCGGCTGGGCGCGGCGGCGGCCGAGGAGAGTGCCGCAGCCGCTGAAGCGAAGCCGTGATCAGCCTCTAGCCGAATCGCCCCGAATCGGCTATGTTTCAGAAATCGAACGGGCGTGCTTTTTTCCTATAGCGCTTTTTCCCCGTACCACTGC
The DNA here is from genome assembly GCA_937927695.1 of uncultured Thiomonas sp. Classification (GTDB taxonomy): domain Bacteria; phylum Pseudomonadota; class Gammaproteobacteria; order Burkholderiales; family Burkholderiaceae_C; genus Thiomonas. The sequence continues at coordinate 2,719 of CALBRU010000223.1, forward strand.
CGATCAAAGACAAAGCAGGAGACAGTTCATGGAGCGGATCTGGCTGGCGAACTATCCCGCAGGCGTGCCTGCGGACATCGACCCGGACATTTTTTCCAATGTGGGAGCGCTGCTGGAGCGCAGCTTCAAGGCTTTTGCGGAGCGCCCCGCCTACGCCTTCATGGGGCACAAGACGACTTACGCGCAGTGGGAAGCGCAAAGCACGGCGCTGGCGGCCTATCTGCAATCGCTCGGGCTGAACAAGGGCGACCGCGTGGCGATCATGATGCCCAATGTGCCGCAATATCCGGTGGCGGTTGCCGCGGTGCTGCGCGCCGGGCTGGTGGTGGTCAACGTCAACCCGCTTTACACCCCGCGCGAACTGCAGCACCAGCTCAAGGACAGCGGGGCGGTGGCCATCGTCATCCTCGAAAACTTCGCCCATACTCTGCAGCAGGTGATCGGCCGCACCGCGGTGCGGCAGGTGATCGTGGCGAATATGGGCGAAACCCTGGGTTTTCCGCTGGGCGCCATCGTGAATTACGTCGTGCGACACAAAAAGCGGCTGGTGCCGCGCTGGTCGCTGCCGGGCCATGTGGCCTGGAAGGCGGCGCTCAGTCAAGGGTCTGGCCTCGCCTTCAGCCCGCCGCAGGTGGGGGCGGAAGACGTCGCCCTGCTGCAATACACCGGCGGCACCACCGGCGTGGCGAAGGGCGCCACGCTCACCCACCGCAACATCGTCGCCAACATCGTGCAGTCCGCCGCGTGGTATGCCCCGGCACTGGGCAAACTGCCCGAGGGAAAACAACTCAACACCATCTGCGCCCTGCCGCTCTATCACATCTTCGCCTTCACCGTGATCATGATGCTCAGCGCCTATGAGGGCGGCATGATGATTCTCATCCCCAACCCGCGCGATCTGCCGGCCACGCTCAAGGAACTGGCGAAGTACGAGGTGCATTCGTTCCCGGCGGTGAACACCCTGTTCAACGCCCTGCTCAACAACCCGGACTTCGACACGGTGAACTGGAAGGCGCGGAAAATGTGTCTGGGCGGCGGTATGGCGGTGCAGGAGGCCGTGGCCAAGCGCTGGCTGGAGCGCACCGGCTGCCCCATCTGCGAAGGCTACGGCCTGTCTGAAACCGCGCCCTCGGCGATCTGCAACCCCACCGACACCGACCGCTACAGCGGCACCATCGGTATGCCGATTCCGTCCACCGAGCTGCAACTGGTGGACGACAACGGCCGCGAAGTGGCGCCCGGCCTGCCCGGTGAAATCGCGCTGAAGGGGCCGCAAGTGATGCGCGGCTACTGGAACCGCCCGGAAGAATCCGCCAGCACCTTTACCGCCGACGGTTTTCTGCGCACAGGCGATATCGGCGAGGTCGATGCGCGGGGCTTCGTGAAAATCATCGACCGCAAGAAAGACATGATTCTGGTGTCGGGCTTCAACGTCTATCCCAACGAGATCGAGGGCGTGGCGGTGATGCATCCCGGCGTGCTCGAAGCCGCCGCGGTGGGCGTGCCCGATGCGAATTCCGGCGAGGCGGTCAAGCTGTTCGTGGTGAAAAAAGATCCGGCGCTGACTGAAGCGCAGCTGCGCGACTTCCTGCACGAGCAACTCACCGGCTACAAGCGGCCCAAGTTCATCGAGTTCCGCGGCGAACTGCCGAAGACGCCGGTCGGCAAGATACTGCGGCGCGAACTACGTCAGGAGTAGGAGCCCCCACGCTCCGGCTTCGCCTACGCTGCCCCCCGAGGGGGCTGCCACCACCTTGGGGCGGCCCTGCGGTGGCGGCGTCGCCCCCACGCTCCGGCTTCGCCT
>CALBRU010000224.1 GCA_937927695.1 uncultured Thiomonas sp.
ACCGGCCCAAAAGGCAGGCGCTGGATGTCCGGGCCAAGCACTTGCGGCAGGATGGGGGGCAGCGGCGAGTAGTCTCGGACCGCAGCCGCAGGATCGAATCCAGCTGCCAGCGGCGCGGGGCTGCGCGACATGCCTTCGTGCAGCACCAGCGGGTTGGGCTCCGGATGGCCCTCGAACTGCAGGCCGTACAGATCCATCATCTCGCGCTCATACCAGCCCAGCAGCGGCAGCTTGTTCGCCAGCGAGGGCAGGGTGTGGCCTTGTGGTCGAACCCGCCAGACCTTGTAGGGCTGGTTCGCGCCCTGGCTGAGCACATAAATCACCTCCAGGCCGCCGTCGGCGCAGCCGCAGGCGTAGGCCATTTGCATGCGGCCGTGAGCGCTTGGCGCGTCGCCCAGTTCGGTGAGCAGGCTGTCGGCCGCAGCCAGCAAGTCGGCGGGGCTCAGGCGGGCGCTATCGCAATGACGCATCTCAAGTCCCTCCCAGTTGCGTGGCGATGCTGGCCAGATGATTCCAGATCGGCGGCAGCCACCACAGGCCGAGCAGCAGGATGGCGGCCAGCGCCACGGCCATGGGCGCGACGTGGACGAAGCGCAGTTTCAGATGCGGTGCATGCTCCGGCCTGGCGCCGAAAAACATCGCGCGGAAGTGGTTGAGAAAGCCGATGAAAATGACGATAAGCAGTACGGCCATCCACCACACCGCCCAGGGATTGGCGCTTTGCATGCCGCCACGCAGAATGGTGAGTTCGGACAGAAACAACCCAAATGGCGGCGCCCCGGTGATGGCCACCGCCCCGGCCAGCCAGATGGCACCGCTCCGCGGAAAGAAGCGCAGCACGCGGCGGATCTTGGCAATCTCCTTGCTCTCGTAAGCGTGCATCATGTTGCCCGCGCCGAAGAACACCAGCGACTTGGTCAGCGAGTGATTGAGCATGTGATAGAGCGCGCCGATGACTCCCAGCGGCCCGCCAAAACCAAAGCCCAGCGCGATCACGCCCATGTGTTCCACGCTCGAATACGCGGCCAGGCGTTTGATGATGGTCTGGCGGCTGATGAACAGTGCCGCCACCAGCAGACTGAAAGCGCCCAGCACCACTAGCGCGGTGCGCGCCGTGGCCTCGATGGAAGTGCCCTGCAGGATGTGCAGATAGCGCACGATGCCCAGCATGGCGCAGTTGAGCAGCGCGCCCGAGAGCATGGCCGAGACCGGCGCTGGGCCTTCGCTGTGCGCGTCGGGCAGCCAGGTGTGCATCGGCGCCAGGCCCACCTTGGTGCCAAAGCCCACCAGCACCAGCAGGAAAGACAGCAGCAGCAACACCGGCTCGGCCTTGGGGGCTATTGAAGCGAGATTGGCCCAGGTCATGGCGTACACCGGGCCGAGAATGAAGGTGCCGGCCCAGTAAAACAGCACCGTGCCCAAGAGTGCCAAGCCGAGACCGGCGGAGACGATGACGATGTATTTCCACGCCGCCTCGATGCTTTCAGGCGCGCGCTGAAAACCCACCAGAAACGCGCTCACAATGGTGGTGAGGTCGATGGCGATCCAGTACAGGCCGGGGTTGTTCTGCGCCGGGGCGAAGAACATGGTGAGCGCGAACGCCGCAAACAGCGCATAGAACCGATGCAGCCGCGCCGCTTCGCCGTGCATCCAGCGC